>JBDSBP010000382.1:0-5427 GCA_039921525.1 Chitinophagaceae bacterium
GGCTGATAGATATACGATCCGTTTTGCTTTTCAGAAGCTACAGGGCTGGTTAATAAAAAATCATTGCTTTTGTCGCCAACCACAATAAAATCTCCTGTTCCACCCTCAATTACATTGCATTCGATAGAATGCATCCAGGTACCTGAATATCCACCATCTTCTCCCTTTGAGTGGAAAAGTATACCATTATCACGGGCTTTACCGTAACGTGAACCATACGTTTTCTTGCCCCATTTAAACTCAACCACGAGCTTGTAATTACTATATTCTTTATCCGTAGTTATGCAACCCCATTCTTCACCGGAAATATTTAAAATACCATCTTTTACAGTAAATACATTTTTGGGATCGCTGTTCCTTCCGCGGTCTTTAATAAAAGTGTACCACCCATCTAAGTTTTGACCGTTGAGGAGATGAATACTCTTTTGAGATTTTACATTTCCCATATCGGCTTTAACTCCACTTGACTGTGCGAATATTTCTCCAGTGGCAATTAATAATGATATTGCTACCGTAAAGAATGCTAACGTTGTTTTTTTTATCTTCATGTTATTAATATTAAATGTAAAAAAAATGACCTGATCTGCTTCCATTCCTTATTATTGAAAGCAGTACTCTTTCTGAATTTTTATTAATCTTCAGACTTATGCGCCGAAACATCCTTGTTACTTTAATTTTTTTAAATATTCCAGCAAATTAGCCATATCATCTTTGTTGATTGAAGTTTCCAATCCTTCCGGCATTAATGAAACCGACATTGGCGCCATTGATTTTATATTACTTTTTAAAATTGTTTGTATAGCGCCCCCCGGACTTTTCAAGATGAGATTTGAAGCGTTTTCGCTTTCTATTATACCTGCAAAAGTTCCTCCGTCTGTGTTTTCAATAGTATAGCCTTCGTAGCCCGCAGCGATAGTATTGTTAGGATCTAAAATCATTGTAAGAAGATTAATCTTCGTCTGATTACTTAGTGCATGCAGATCAGGAGCAAAATTCACTCCTACCCCATCTAATTTATGACAAACACTGCAAACATTCTTAAACACAACCTTTCCTTTAGCCGGATCGCCGGTAACTGTGGAGGAAAAGTTATAATCAATAATTACTTTCCCCCTGTCTACTCCCGCAAGGTCTTTAAATATGCCCTTTGCTCTTTGACTAATGGTGGAATCTGAATTTTTTAATAAGCGATTTTGTGCATTTCTGCTTATCCATGAAGATTTTATCTTACCACTTTCTATCGCTGTAATCAACGTTTTCGAGCGGGTAGTCCGGGCCAAAAACCCTGCCTCTACTGCGTCATGAACTTTAGGATTAAGGAGATTCCACTGGTTAAGTAATACATCGGTGAATAAGTCTTGTTGATTACTTAAAAGAACATTTGCTACGGCAAGCTGGATGCCTGAAGATTCATTGGGTCCAAGCATTTTTTCAAATAAGGCAAGAGAATTTCCTTTGGGATTTAACCCTATAATTTTGATAGCGAGGATACGACTTTCAATTGAATCTTTTTCATCGGATACAATAGCTTTTGCAGTATTTATAATAGTGGTCAATTCAACAGAAGGTATTAATTGCAACCTGGATGCCAGGTCAATCGCTGCCCCTTTAACGTTTGATGACTTTTCTGAGACCAATGATATTAATCCATGCTGTGCTTCAGTACTTAATTTAATTTGGTTAGTATTTCTCTTCATGCCATCTATCATACCTTGCAAACTTGAAACAACTACGCCGGTATCTTTTACCCCTGATATCATTCCTACAAGCGAGGACATTTCATTCTCTTTATATTTAGCTCCAACGATGGAGGTTATTTTTCTCAAAAACTCCCGTTTGTCAACTTTTTGTGAATCAACTTTAACTTGAAAGTCTTTAAAAGCTTCGTACCACTCAATTGCATTCTCTGATGCACCTAACAAAACAGCAGTTTGAAACCATTTATCATTTATATGTGTTGAAATAATGCGATTCAAAGCCTGGAAAACCTGCGGGTTTGATTTCGCTGCATTAGTTAAAGTTAATGCTACCTGGAATTGAACAAATGGATCCGAATCAGAAGAAGCGTTGATAACTCTCTCAAAAATATTCTTGTTTTCCATTCTGCTTTCTGCCAGCAAAACCGCCTGCTTTTTTACCAGAGGGCTAGCGTTCTGAAAAGCCTTTCCCAATAGAGTATCGGATAAAGCGTCTAATCCTTCCAGTGTCCATAAAGAGTTGATAGTTCCTTCGGGGCTTATGCCTGTGGATAATAAATCGTTAATCAAAGGCACGGCTGCGACATCTTTACGATCCACCAGCAATCGTTGGGCATTCATTCTCCACCACATATTTGGATTATTCAAATACGTTACCAGGCCTTTAATGTCCATCTTGTTTAATTCAGGTAATTTCTTTTTTTGAGGTTTAAAGTCTTTGGGTACAATTCTATAAATTCTGCCGCGATCATTCCCTTCTAAAAAATCAGATTCTTTTATCTCTCCTGCGTGGGTATAGAATCCTGTTGAATCAGCCATAGCTAACCAATCAGGGTGCTCTACTAACTTACGATAGAAATCCACCACATATAAGGCCCCGTCAGGCCCAACAGTTGAATTAACCGGACGGAACCAACTGTCGGTGGAGGTAAGAAATTCCTTTCCATCTAATGCTCTTTCGGCTGTGAAAGTAGCCCCATTGGGTGTCAGCACGTCCGCATGTACCAGGTTTGAAACCGGCTCGCACACAAAAGATGCTTTCGCATATTTTCCTTTAAAAAGATTACCCGTGTATTCAGAAATGCCGCAGGCCGAAGTAAAATGACCCATTTCGGACTCGTGAAGATTCAACATGTTTTTTGTAATAGGATATACAGGAGAAGCATTTCCATGGTCGGATATCTCTGCCATCGTATTGCTCACACTCAAAAAAGGATTGTTTAATAAATATTTATCATTGATCACTACATGCTTGATATGAACATTGTTCCAATCTGTAAATTGATTCCAGGAAGCATCAAAAGACAAACCGAACTGCGACATTCCGCCTGAAGTTTCTACTTTGAACTGATCAGGCAGAAACCGGAAATTGGTGCCCGGAAATATCTTGGGTAATTCCTGTTGCAGCTTTTCAGGAAAATTTAACGGACTTCCTTTATCCTCAAACTCTTTACGCCATTTGCCCCCTCCGGCCCGGGAATAAGCACCATAGATCCAATTATCTAAGCCATATCTCAGACTACCCATTCTTAATTGAGGATTGGTTACTGCAAAACCTGTCAGCATTACTTTTTTTACGTCGGCCTTTCCATCTCCATTCGTATCTTTTAAGAATAATATATCAGGCGCTGAAGTAACCAAAACTCCTCCCTTCCAGGGCATCACACCATTAGCATATTTTAATCCACTTGCAAACACAGTTCCCGTTTCGTAGAACCCATCTCCGTCCTTATCTTCCAATAACGTTATCTTACTCTTTGGATCTGCATCCGCAGGATAATCTTTCATGTCTTCCGAAGGGTAATCATCCATTTGTACCACATACATTTTTCCATCTTCATCAAAAGCCACTTCAACAGGATCACTTATTAATGGTTCTGATGCCACTAATTCTATTCGGTAACCTTCCGCTAATTGAAAAGTAGAAAGTGCGTCCTGGGGTGAATTGGGCGGCTGTCTGTCCTTTTGCTTACAGGACGATATGGGTAATAAAAAAAAACATGCTAAAAGAAATAGTAAGGAATTGCTTCGAAGAAATCTCATTTTGACTTTTTTAATTTTTGTCTAAATTATTATTAAATTAACTCGACATTTTCAACCACTAAAAATTTTAACTCATACCCTTACTCTAATTTGTTCATACCAATCACCAACCATCATTAAACGATAACAGGATATAGGATTGAACAAAATTTAAAGATTACCTGACAAAAATAATTCTCAGCCATCAGTTTTTCTCTTACTTTTATTCTCATTCATAAAACTATTTTTCAAAATCAACTTCTATTTTTTCCAAAAATTCCCCCGCCCACATTTATTCATTTATCCAATCTTCCATTTTATTTATCACTTTTTACCATTTAAAAATTGAAATTCTTTATCAGCACTTCTTTCCATTACGGGGACCCTGTTTTCGGCAAATTCCTCCGTTCAATTTTTTGCAATCGGAAATATCGTGATCATTACTAATTAAGGAGATACCCCGGTTGGAGTAAATCATCGTACTTAAAAAAAGAAAAAAAGGATGGAAAAAATGCCTGCTCATTTCTAAAATTTAAAATAGAACCTAAAATTTTTTTATGCCTCATACCTGCTAATTCTCAACTACTGTCGTGTCAACCATAAATTGGCTCTTTTGGCTATCAGCAATCAGCTATCAGGAGGAAGACAGTCAGTCATTGGTTTTCCTGATAGCTGATAGCTGATAGCCAAATTCAACGTCATTTAATCCTTGACATAACACCACATTATAAATTCATTTTTTTTAATTCAGTAATTGCATAGTCGCATGCCCTGGCCGTGAGAGCCATGTAGGTGAGAGAAGGGTTCTGGCAGGCAGATGACGTCATGCATGAGCCATCGGTGATAAACACGTTCTTTACCTCGTGCATCTGGTTCCATTTATTGAGTACTGAAGTTTTGGGATCATGCCCCATACGTGCGGTGCCCATTTCGTGTATGGCCATCCCTGGAAAAGATTCATTGTCGAATGACTTAACGTCTTTCATTCCGGCCGCTTCCAATATTTCGGCAGCATCGTTCGCCATATCAACCCGCATTTTGCGCTCATTCTCCCGAAACTCGCAATCGATACTTAGTACCGGTTGACCCCATTTATCCTTCCTGGATCTATCCAATGATACATGGTTTTCATAATAGGGCAGCGCCTCACCAAATCCACCCAAACCCATAATCCATGGCCCCGGTGTAGTTGATTCTTCTTTAAAGTCGGCACCATAGTTCATTTCTGCAATAGCACGCTGCCAACCAGTCCGGCTGGCGCTGCCTCCATAATGAAAACCACGCAAATATTCGCGCTTGTCATTTCCAATATTCCTAAAACGGGGAATATAGATGCCGATTGGCCTACGGCCGTAATAATATTTATCGTCAAACCCTTCAGCCTTACCTGAAGCACCTATCCTGTAGTGGTGATCCATCAAGTTATGGCCCACCTGACCGCTGCTATTACCCAGCCCATCGGGAAAGGCTTCGGAAACCGAATTAAGCAACATGAAGGAGGTCCCTAATGTAGATCCGTTTAAAAAAATGATTCGGGAATAAAACTCCATGGTTTCATTACTTTCCGCGTCAATTACGCGAACGCCTTTCGCCCTGCCCTTTTCTTTGTCATAAATTACGGAATTCACTATTGAAAACGGCCGGAGTGTAAGATTTCCTGTTGCCATCGCTGCCGGAAGAGTAGACGATTGTGTACTGAAATACGCAC
>JBDSBP010000383.1:0-45658 GCA_039921525.1 Chitinophagaceae bacterium
TCATTGGCCACCGCAGCCTGTTGGGTGCCTTTAATTGTAATGGTAGCACCCGGTACCGGGTTTCCTGTTTCATCCGTAACACGACCGGTAACATCCGAAACCTGGCTTAATCCAGGAATGGACAGCAATAGAAGCAAAATAAATTGAGCAAACAACAGTTTTTTTCTCATACGTTTTTTTTAATGTTCAGCAAATAATATCCCAGTTTTGGACAATGAAAATTAGCACATTCCAATTAGGTACAGTAATGATATTTTAGCTATTAATTGTATCTTTTAGATGATATGATAGGTTTGGAGGAATTTTAGGAGGTTGTGCATACCCGATAACGGCACCCCAGGTTTAAGGAAAATTTAAAAATGCTCTTTTAGTCGGAGTCCATTTACCTGGCCTTAAACAATGTTCGGACAAAAGCACCATCTTAATTCAACCACATTGACTATCATTAACCATTAACCATTAATAATTAACAATTAACCATTATTATTCATATCCATTCTTTAACACTATCTCCCCACCGGGTTTACACGTTAATTGCAAATAACCATCTCCGATATTCTTAACGATGATGTCTTTTTTTGTGGCGATAATCATTGTTTTGAAGGGTAGCTTCAGAATAGTATTACCCCCTTTTTCCGAAACAATTGTTACTTTTTCTGTCAGGCCATTTTTCTTTTCAAGGCTGATGAGGAAAGCGCCTTCTGTTCGGAGATTTTCAAAGGAAATATTTTTCCATGCGGCAGGTACTGCTGGCAACACTTCTATAAATCCCGCGTAACTCTGCAATAACATTTCCTGCAGCCCAGCTGCAAAAGCAAAATTACCTTCCAGGGTAAAGGGACGGTATACAAATTTGGAAAGGCCCGATTTTGTCTGGTCACCATTTAAATGAAAACTATTAATGGAACAAAATGCTCTTGCAAAGATTTCGAGATCCTTTGCTGCACCCTCCCCATCTTTAGCCCTGGCTTTAATATTTGCCAGCCAGGCATAAGAATAACCGCACCAATAATTTGGCCCGATGCTATCTACCAAATGAATGGTATTGCGGATAATGGCCCGGGCCTTCTCACCGTCCTCCCATTTTATAAGGCCTAATGGATGAATGGCCATCATATGTGAAAAATGGCGATGGCTCTGATTATATTTCATTGTCGGGGCAAACATTAATTCATTGTTGTCTGTAACGGCAAACTCCCCGAACTCACTCAATATTTTTTTCCAATGGATGGCTTCGTTTTTTAAACCTAGTTCAGCAGCCGCTGCCGAGGCAATCGTGAAAGTATATTTCATTAAAGACAGGTCGTAATTTGTGGTCTGCGGAAACCAGGCTGTTATATCATTATTATTTATTTCCGGACTGGAACTGATTGGTAACTGTCGATGACCATGTTCATCGGCAACTGTCATATTTTCAAGAAATAGGGCAACCTCTTTTATCCAGGGATAAGCACGCTGCCGAAGAAAATTTATATCCATGCTGTAACGCCACTGTAAATAATAATGCTGGGCCAGCCAGGAAGATACAGTGGGTGACAGGGAGTATTGTATCCAGCCACCCATCTCGGTTCCATCCAGGGTTGTTACGCCAGGCACCGCGATGCCCTCTTTACCGAAGAATAATTTAGTATACCGTTTGTAGTTTGCTTTATTACTATCCAGGTGATCAAGATATCCCAGGGCATCATCCAGGTGATTGGCACTATAAGAAGGCCAGTAACTGAGTTGCGTATTGAGGTCGTGATGATAGTCGCCTTTCCAGGGCGGCAAACGTCCGTTATCAGCGGTCCAGACCGCTTGCAACGATATCGGTGGTGCACCTTTACGGGAAGCGGAACCAAATTTATATTGCTCCAGGTACCACTGCTTTTCAAGTGTAGTATCAGGAATGTCGATAGCAGATTTGCTCCAGAAATTTTTCCACCAGCGCGAGTGCGAAACATAATCATTTGCATAACTGCGTTGCGAAGCCTGTAGTGTAGTAGCAGATGCAGGTGTATTAATTTTCTTTATTGGATATTGGGAAGAAATGCTCCATACTCCTTCCATGGTTTGCTTATCGATTTTTTTCCAGCGTACATTAATTTCATACCTAAATCCGCCCCAGCCTTCCTGCTGGTACGTAATAACATTGCCTTGTTGTTTGATGGTGCCCTGTTTATAACCCAGCCTTGACAGGTCATCTCCGCCAACCGGGTCACCAGTGGTTTTAACAGCTCCCTGGTATTGAGGCGCTTTTAGTTCCGGTATAAAATCTTCCTTTACATTTTCAAACCTGAACCAGCCAATGGGTACATTTGCATGAACAAAAGTTTTCAGGACAGTGCCATTTTCCCATTTTACTTCGCAGGTAGCGTTTTGGAGGAACAGGTGAACAGATTGAACCATACCCCAATTTTTTGTGTCGAATTCCAAAGCGCCACCGGGAATTTTTGAAGGACCGGGCTCATGATCGTAGGGAGCATCA
This sequence comes from Chitinophagaceae bacterium, assembly GCA_039921525.1. Classification (GTDB taxonomy): domain Bacteria; phylum Bacteroidota; class Bacteroidia; order Chitinophagales; family Chitinophagaceae; genus JADCRZ01. The sequence continues at coordinate 2,468 of JBDSBP010000383.1, forward strand.
AAGTATTGCTGAACCGGTTTATAGTCCTTTTTTCTTACTTGTTCTACTACCCATTGATAGCTGAATTCAGGTCGGTGCAGCCCTTTCATGGGACGCATGTCCCAAAGATCAGCCCTGTCTAGCGAGAAGCGCAGCCGATTTTCTTTTTGCCATACAAGGGCACCTACCATACCATTGCCCAATGGGATGGCTTCATCCCATTGGTTTGCCAGCGAATTGAAATGCAGGTCATGAATAGTGGATTGCCCGAAGCTAACCAATTGCAACAAGGAGAAGCTAACAGCTATTAAAAATTTTTTCAATGGATGGAAATTAATGTTTGCGATTTCGTTAACGATGAAAATGTAAATAACATATTTAAATTCATGGATAATTGTTCATGGGATCATTGGTAATTTACTATAGGGCATCCCTACCACTGAACCTCCGCCATCACCGGGAAATGATCCGAAGGTAATTTAGCCTGGAAGCGGCCCAGCCTCCCCTCTCGCGGAAAATTAGCGGAGTTGGCCGTTTGAGTAGTATCCGACAGTTTAGCACGATAACTATCCGTTAGTATCCCATACCGGTTCACGCTGAAATTTTTAGTAAGGAAAATATGATCGATACGACTATCCGTTTTCGCATTAATATTAAATGAATTAAAGGTTCCGTTTAAGGCGAATTTAATGGGTGACAGTTCATAAGAATCTTTCACAAAACCTGAAGTATTGAGCAGCGTATAACTTTCATTATTTTGATCTACATTGAAATCACCGGTAAGTATAGTTGGAGAATTGCCTGCCATCTTTTTTATCGTATCCAGCACCAATTTGGCACTCTCTCTTCTTGCAACAACACCGATATGATCCATATGCAGGTTGAAAAAGTAAAAGGTATGTTTGGTTTTTATGTCCTGGAACTGGCCCCAGGAGCATATCCTGGGCAAGGCAGCATCCCAGCTTTTATTTGGTTTGTCGGTAATAGTGCTCATCCAGAAATCGCCGTGCTTCAATAATTTGAATTTCTCTGTTTTATAAAAAATAGCGGAGAATTCGCCCGCTTCTTTACCGTCATCACGTCCGATGCCGATGCGTGCGTATCCTTTAAGCAGCTCCTGAATATCCTGCAGTTGATTGAACTTGGCTTCCTGCGTTCCGAAAATATCAAAGTCATGAAAGCGAATAAGATCTGCGATTATAGGGCACCGTTGTTTCCAGCCATTGCCTGCCACAGAATCGCCGCGGTTATCATATCGAACATTATAAGTGGCAACGATCAGTTTTTGCGCAAATAACAGGTTTGTTGAGAAAAGTATAATTGCCACCAGGGAAATTTTTTTTATCATAGTATAAAATTATTTATAGGTGAAATAATGGCTGAGTTTTACTAAGTAGTGGGGTGACCAAAACCTCAAAGAGGGTTCCGACCTGCGAAGTTTATCAAACTTCACTGGTTTCTAAAACCTCACAGGTCTGAAATACAAGTAGATTCCTCTTCAAAGATCTGTGCGGTCTTTGAGACCCCATAGGTCAACACCCTCTTTTAGTTGGCCCCACCAGTTATTAATAGTCAAATATAATTACCAAACCGGGTTTTGACCAAGTTTTGTATTTTTCCTTTTATGATCCTGGGTGGAAACTCTTTTTTAATAATTGGTTCTGCCGTCTTTTTATGCGACAATTTTGGAAGAACAATATTTTTTGAGCAGGAATAAGAGCCAAACATTCATTAAAATAGTATTACTAATTGATGACTATACCCTTATAGGTGATATTGGAAGTGGCGAAAAAAGAGATGTACCTGAATTCCTCACAAAATCTCTATTCCTGCCTGAAATATATTCATGTTCTCTATATTGAAAGTTTCTGTACCTGATTATGATGACGTTTGACCGCTAAATCATGTTTCAGTTTTTTAAACCGGAAACATTTCATAAATTAACTTATGCATACATTCTTTTTATTCAGTTACCTGATTTTCAGTGCAACCTTTCTTCCGGTTAATTCACCAAAAACGGAGCCGGTATCAATAATTTTTGATTCTGATATGGGTCCGGATTATGATGATGCCGGAGCCATTGCCTTATTGCATGCCCTGGCGGATAAAGGCGAAGCCAGGATTTTAGCAACGATGGCAAGCACTAAATACCCATCGGTTGCAGGCGTATTGGACGTATTCAATACCTATTTCAAACGCCCTGATATTCCCATTGGGGTTCCCAAAGGCACGTCAGCATTGGAACTCCGTGACTTTCAGCATTGGACGGATACCTTGCTGGTAAAATATCCTCACTCTGTAAAAAATAATCAAGAAGTCCCGGATGCCGTGGCCTTGTACCGGAAGATACTTGCTGTTCAGCCAGATAAGAGCGTTACCGTCGTTACCGTTGGTTTTCTTACTAACCTGGCGGGATTATTTACTTCGGCGGCGGACCGGTATTCTCCGCTGAGCGGGAAAGACCTTATTTATAAAAAGGTAAAACAGTTGGTATGTATGGCTGGCAGGTTTCCCGCAGGAAAGGAATTTAATGTAGAAAGGGACGCGGCTGCTTCGAGGACGGTTTTCGAAAATTGGAACACACCTGTTCTGCTCAGCGGGTTCGAGATAGGTGCTGCCATTAAAACGGGTTTACCACTGGTTAACAATAAAAATATCAGGAATAATCCCGTGAAAGATGTGTTCAGTATCTGTATACCAATGTCAAAACAGGATTCTGCCGGCAGGATGAGTTGGGATGAAACCGCCGTTCTGGTTGCGATCCGGGGATATCAAACCTGGTACCGGGTGCAGGAAGGAAAAATGAAAGTGGCACCTGATGGTAGCAACAGTTGGGATAATAAGGAGAAAGGACAGTTTTATTTAGTAGAGAAAGAGTCGCCGCTGGTGGTACAGGAGATAATTGATAACCTGATGATGCATGAGCCAAAGTGAGAAATACGAAACAGGAAATACGAATTAGAATTACGAAGTTGGCGACTTATTTTAAAGCTGACAGCTAAATCTTAATGCAAACAATTCAAAATAAAGATGCCTTTATGCAGGCTGATGTGCTCCGCGATGCAAGGCCTGAACAATTGGAACAGGCTGCTGCCTTTAATCATACGGAACTTTTTTGTCTTAATGCACTTTCAGTAGGCGGTGAAGTTTTTCGCGCTGCAGATATTGTTTGGACACGTGCGGGTGATAGTCTTGAATCGATGATCGCATTTCCCCATCTTTCAGAAAAAGACGCTTCAGAACAGTTGGATAAAATCATACAGTATTATATACATCACCCGCCGCATGGCGTAGGATGCTGGTCGCTTGATCCGACACAGCCAAAAGACCTGGGCGTCAGGCTTCTTGCCCGTGGTTTTCAACCCGGCTGGCTTCCCTGCTGGATGGCCCTTGAGCTTGGAGCACTAAATTTGGATCACCCTGTTCCAAAAGGATTGATGGTAGTGCCGGATAATACGACGCTGATTCACAAAATAAAAAATCTTCCTTATGGTGATACAGAGATAGCAATATTTTCTCACCAGCCAGCGGAAAGTAACGCGAGCCTGCAGCGTTTTATCGCTCTGATAGGGGGGAAAGTGGTGGCTTATTGTAGTGTTTTGCTAGCCAGGTGCGCTCTCGGCGCTGCCGGCATTTATCACGTGGGTGTTCTTCCCAGCTTTCGGAACCAGGGTATTGGTAAAGCCGTGGTGGGTGCCGCATGCCTTCATGCAAGAAATAAAGGATACCACTACGCCTTGCTGAATGGCACCGGGCAGAGAATGTATGAACAGGTAGGCTTTAAGAAGGTAGGTTATGGCCTTACCTGGTGGCTGAAGAAATCTCAATTGCTGGCACATCCACCAATCAAAAAAGAAATTATGCTGGCAGAAGCGATCGGCCGGGGCGATGTAGATTACCTGGACGATTTGGCTGCGAAATTGGATTCATATGATTTGAAGGCACCCATCACAAATGGCATGTCACTCATGCAACTCGCGGTACATTGCCTTCAACCTGTTTCAGCAGGATGGCTTCAATCAATGGGTGTACCCATCAACGTCCTGGAAGCCTGGGATCTGGGCTGGAAAGATCTCGCTGCTGCCATACTCGCGGGCAGGCAAATCAGCAATTTGGTGAGTGGCATTTGACACTGCTTCATATGGCAGCAGATCGAAACGACGCTGAATTGGCCGCCCTGGCACTATCAGCAAAACCCGACCTTGATATAAAAGATAAAATGTATGATTCCTCCGCGCTTAATTGGGCGAGACATTTAAAAAAGGATACTATTATTGGCCTGATTGAAAAATACATGGAAGGGTTTCATTGATTTCCCGATTATATGCCAAGTTCTTGAAATTATTTGATTTTTATCAAACTCATACGCTCCTAAATAATTTTACATTTATACCATAGAAGCATGCATCTTACCAATAAGGATTAACTACCGAATTCTACTGAATATTTTTTGTAAAAGTCGGTAAACCCATACCGTTCCTCCTGTAAAACTACCGGGGTTCCTACGCATTTGTTCAACGAACATTTGAATGAATCTGTAGCAACAAGAAAAGGTTACCGCTGCACATACGCTATTCATATTTTCAGAACTAAATATTTAAGAGAATGAAACAGTTCCTACACGCATTTTTGCTATTTGCTTTTTCCCAGTTTATTTATAGCCAGGAAATACATGCACAAGATTCAACCAGGTTGTTTAACAAGGTTATTCATTTCCCCGAAAAGGTATTTAAAAGCGTTGATGCAAAAGCTGAAGCTATCAATAATCGCCTCATGAGTCAATCCACAAAATATCTGCGACGAATGTCAAATACGGAGCGTAAAATGAGAAAGAAAATTTCCCGTAAAGATTCTGCTGCCGCTGAAAAAATATTCGGAGATGCCGAAAAACAATATGTTTTGCTTCAGCAAAAAATAAAAAATGTTTCCGGTAAAACAATTCCCCTCAGCAGGAAATACCTGCCTCACCTGGATAGTTTGCAATCTGCCTTCAAATTCATCGACAAAACGGAAGATCTATTGAATAAAGATCCGAAAACCGAACAGGCATTAAAAAATGCCCTGAATAAAATGGATCTCTTACAGGATAAATTCAGCGAAGTAGAAAATATTAAACGATACATGAAACAGCGCAAACAATTATTACAGGATCAACTGGGCATTTTCGGCTTAACAAAAGATCTTCAAAAACTGCGGAAACAGGTATACTATTACCAGGCACAGATGAATGAATATAAAGAGGCATTTGAAAACACTTCACAACTAGAATCAAAAGCACTGGCGATTCTACAAAAAACCAGTCTTTTCCGTAACTTTTTTCGTCAGCATTCACAATTGGCGGGTTTATTCAGGTTGCCCGATGTTTCTGCCGGCAATCCTCTGGCAGCATTTGCAGGGCTTCATACCAGGCAATACATGCAACAGCAACTATTACAACGTTTTGGATCTCTACCTGATATACAGCAAATTGCCCGGCAGCAGGGGCAGGCTGCGGCATCGCCGTTTAACTTGTTGAAGAACAAAATGCACAACCTGAATGCTGAAAACGGAGATCCGGAAATGCCCGATTTCAAAGCAAATACCCAGAAAACAAAAATATTTAAAAAAAGGCTTGAATTTGGAACCAACCTGCAAACGGTAAAGGGTAACAATTTTTTTCCTTCTACTACTGACATGGCATTGTCGGTTGGATATAAGTTAAATGATAAAAGCATCATTGGCATTGGCAGTTCATATAAAATGGGATGGGGAAAAGATATCAGGCATATAACTATTAGCCACCAGGGCATCGGCCTGCGATCATTTATGGATTACAAGATCAAAGGAGGTTTCTGGTTATCGGGTGGCGCGGAAATGAACTATCGAAGCCAGTTCAGTAATTTTGAAATATTAAATGATTATACCCCCTGGCAAAAAAGCGCTTTACTTGGATTTAGTAAAAAATACAAGGTGAGTAAAAAGGTAAGGGGCAATATGCAATTGTTATATGATTTTTTATACAAAGAACAGATTCCGCGTACACCACCACTGCTTTTTAGAGTAGGTTATACAATTAAATGAATGGGCTGTGCCTGTAATGACTGCCTTTTTGCTAAACGACCTTGAAGTTTAAATCATTTTTTAGAATAAATAATATTAGAAATATTTCCACTTTAAATTGAAGGAATAAAAATAATAATTATATTTATTATCATATTATATATCCTATAAATGAAGTAATTATATGCTAGATCTACTTCAAAGCCTGAATTCCATATCTCCTTTATCAGACGAATTACAAGATCATTTATCAGAAAAACTAAAATTAATATTTCTGCCAAAAAAGGCCTTCCTGCTCAAACAGGGTAAAGTATGTAAAAATATCTGGTTCATTAATAAAGGTATCATCAGGTGTTTTTATATAAAAGAAGATAAAGAAATATCATCCTGGTTCATGAAAGAAGGAGATGTAATCATATCGGTGGAGAGTTATTTCAAGCAACAACCCAGCAAGGAGAATATACAGGCTATTGAGGATTGCGAATTGTTTTGCATTTCGTATGATGAACTGCAGGTAGTTTATGCTAAGTACCCAGAATTCAATTTTATTGCGAGAATACTCACCGAAAAATATTATACGTTAAGTGAGCAAAGGTTATTTTCCTTGCGGATGCAGCGGGCCAATGAACGGTACGCCTACTTAATGAGCCACTACCCGGAGATCATTCAAAGAGTACCATCTACTTTTATCGCCTCCTACCTCGGCATCACCCTCGAAACGCTCAGTCGTATTAAACATATGTAGCATCTGTTCTAAAGTTAGTTGGTGTTATCAAAAAGGGCCGGTTATGTGGCTATCAGCTATCAGCTGTCAGCTCGCAGGACACAATGTGAGAAATAATTCCCTCCTGATAGCTGATAGCCAAAGCGTCATTTTAAAATTGTCATAACGCTTAGTTACCTCAGAAGCAGGCGATATAGCTTAAACCTTATATATATATATATTGAGCAAATGGAAGCAACTTTTCTTTTGGCATCGCTGTCTAAGGAATATGCCTTGAGCTCCTGGTTCTTTCAAATTGACCATTAAGTGCCTGGAACAGAAGTTGACATGGATTACTTATTAAAGTAATGAAATTTTTAATCTATTGTGGAATTTGCGGATATATGTTAAATTTACCTTTCGAAACCATACAAAAGAATTGTAACCTCTAAACCTATTTACATGAAAACAACATTAAATGTCCAAAAACTTCCAGGGATTTTAATTTTTTTTATAGGTAGTCTACCCTATAAATGACCTGGATCAGCATTTTAGCAGTGTTCCGCTTACGCGGTAATTATTATTCCTGCAACCTGAAAACCGGCGAATACGTAATGTCGTAGCTATGTAATAAACATTCATTAATCCATGTATGAATACTGAACTTTTACCTGATAATCAACCAGACCCCCCAAAATATATTCCACCCGTTCATAACGCACTTGACAAAATCAATTCGATCTATAAGTTAACCGGTTTTTTTTATATCGGGAAAAACTCCAAAAAAATCGATTTTTTGATAAAGGCCTTCGATGGCGGTTATGCAGCTGATAACGCAGTGGGCGCAATTTCCATCCTGAAGAGAATCAGCGAAAAGGATAACGTTCCTGATATTATTGTAATAGATGCTGTTTTAGAAGATGTGGCTTTAAAGGAATTTGATCGCTTTATTGCGACAAATCCATGGTATATTTTAGTACCCTGCGTACTCGATGTATCTGGAAAATCGGAAGCAGAGGTAACCAGGTGCCTAAAAGCAATTTCTCTCGATGAAACGATCAACCTTGAAGAACTCGATAGCGAAAAATTGATGCTAAAAATTGATTTTTTGAAAAAAATCAAAATGCAGCCCAAACACCACCTTGCCGGTAAAAAGATCCAGACATCCTCTTTAAATACTATCTGGGAACCCAAAGACATTATTAAAAGGGCTTTTGATGTGGTAATTGCGTCCATTGCCATCCTGGTAGTGAGCCCCCTGCTACTTTTAATTGCCCTGGCCATTAGAATAGAATCAGGAAACCCCATTTTGTACATTTCTAAAAGAGCCGGTCGTGGCTATCGCATCTTTGATTTCTATAAATTCCGCACCATGGTGGTAGATGCGGATAAAAAGATTGAGGAGATGTTGCACCTTAACCAATATAATGCGCCAGGCAAAAAACCGGTATTCTTTAAGGTTCCCAACGATCCCAGGACAACAAAAGTGGGTGCGTTTTTAAGAAATACCAGCCTGGATGAATTGCCCCAGTTTTTCAATGTGCTGAAGGGAGATATGTCTTTGGTCGGTAACCGTCCTTTACCCTTGTATGAAGCCGCCAGCTTAACTACCGATGAGCTAGCCGCAAGGTTTATGGCGCCGGTTGGCATCACAGGGTTATGGCAGATCAAAAAAAGAGGACATACAAAAATGTCGGTAGAAGAGAGAATCAACCTGGATATCGCTTATGTTGATAAGAATAATTTCATGTACGACCTGTGGATAATGGCTAATACGCCATCGGCATTGATACAAAAAACGGATGTATAGGAGATGGCTGATACCTAGTAGCCGTTACTATCCTTAACTTCTCTATTTTTGCCGGAAATAGATTCCTGAAAATGAAGAATAGCAAATGGATTGGCATTGTTGGAGTGGTCTTATTATTTACGGCTGCCTATCAGCCATGGATAACGGTGCTTTCTAAAAATATTACTATTACGGGCATGAATACGTCGGGAACTAATTTCGGCAGACCCGCTCTCATGAATCTTATTGTAAGCGGAATTGCCGGCATATTATTCTTGTATTCTTCGGTTATGGCTAAGCGTGCTAATTTATTCTTCTGCGCTTTTAATCTAGCATGGAGTATTAGAAATTATATCATTGTTTCTACCTGCAGGGCAGGAGAATGTCCGGAAAAAAGATTTGGACTATACCTTTTAATGATATCCGCTATTGTCATTATTCTCGCCTCCCTATTTCCAGATGTAAAAATAAAGGACGACGTAAAAGATAGTTAGAAATTAGGGTGGTGTTATATCAACTTTAAATTTAAGATTTGGCTATCGGCTTTCTGCTTTCAGCTTTCAGGAGGAAATAATTTCTCGCATTGTTTGCCTGACGGCTTACCACTGGTAGCTGACAGCTATTATAACCGACAGTTTATGATTGACATAACACTTGCGTATTTGACAGCTTTAACTTCCCGATTCGTGACTCATTAATTACTATATTCCTTTAATTAACTGGGCGATACCAAAGGCACACGCAGCGGCAATTGCACCGATCAGCATAATTCGTATCCCTCCGCCCAGGGGATGCACACCTGTTATTTTACTTTTAAAATAGCCAAAAACGAAAAGGCAGATCAAAGTGATAGCCGCAGAGACCTTTAGACCGGTAATTGCATCTGCAAAAAGAAAGTAGGGAGATAAAGGGATGATGCCACCCACAATATAGGAGATACCAATATTGAATGCGCTTTTTCGCGCTCTTTTTTCATCCGGTTTATCTAATCCCAGTTCATATTTCATCATAAAATCCACCCATTTGTCCTTGTCTTTAGTCATTTCTTCTACCGCCTGTTGTTGAACCTCCTCGCTTAATCCTAGGTTCGCAAAAAAATCTTTCACCTCTTCCTTTTCACGTTGTGGTACTTTCTCCACCTCTTCATGTTCTCTTTTCAATTCAGAATTATAATGATCGATTTCCGTTTTTCCTGCCAGATAACCACCCAATCCCATAGCAATGGAGCCTGCCGCTATTTCGGCTATGCCAGCAATAATGATCAGGCTGGTGGTGCTGGTGGCGCCACTTAAGCCAGCTGCAAGTGCAAAAGGAACCGTTAAACCGTCCGACATGCCGATGACTATATCCCGGATTAAATCGGAGCTTTGAAGGTGATGCTCGGTATGGTCATGAGATGCATGTGTGTTCAATGGTGTGATTTTAGTAGTGCATTGTTTGATACCTGAGCAAGCAAAAATCAGATCTTTAAAGATAGTTAGTAAAGTTTTAAATGGCCAATGAACATTTAATGCAGGGCACCATTGGCTTTCATCATCAGCAGGCTGCTTTTAGACAATCCATGCGTTGATCAATATCTGAAACACTTTAAATTGTTCGGTCCAGCACACTTAAACTCTTTTCTATAATTCTTACGCAATCCCGTATCTGTTCCTCATTGATGATGAGAGGAGGGGCAAACCGGATCTTATCACCATGGGCGGGTTTGGCCAGTAAACCATTTTCTTTTAATTCAAGACAGAATTTTAATGCTGCATCAGCATCTGGATGCTGAATAATAATGGCAAGAAAGAGCCCCTTGCCCCGCACTGAGGCGATGTAAGGTGAATGGATTTTTTTTAATTCTACCTGCAAAAGCTTTCCCATAAACTCAGCGTTCTCAATCATATGATCTTCTTCCAAAACCTGCAGGGCAGCGATGGCTACTTTACAGGCTAAAGGATTACCTCCATAAGTACTCCCGTGTTCCCCCGGCCGTATATTCATCATGATTTCATCGTTGCACAGTACCGCACTCACTGGCATTGTTCCCCCACTTAAGGCTTTGCCAAGCATAAGAATATCAGGCCGAACGTTTTCGTGATCACAAGCTAATAATTTCCCCGTTCTACCTAACCCGGTTTGAATTTCATCGGCTATGAACAAAACATTATAATGGGTGCAAAGGTCCCTGACACCTTTAAGGTAACCATTATCAGGAACCACTACGCCCGCTTCTCCCTGGATGGGTTCTACCATAAAAGCTGCTACATTGTGATCCTGCAGGGCTTTTTCAAGTGCGGGGAGATTATTATAGGGAATTATCTCGAAGCCAGGCATGTATGGGCCAAAGCCTTCATAACTGAGAGGATCGGTAGAAGCAGAAATTGCCGCGAGCGTTCTTCCCCAAAAATTATTTTCCGCAAAAATTATTTTAGCCTTATTGTCCGGTACTCCTTTTTTTATGTAAGCCCACCTGCGTGCCAGTTTGATGGCAGTTTCACCAGCTTCCACCCCGGTGTTCATGGGTAGAACCTTATCATATCCAAAATAGCCGGTAATAAATTTTTCATATTCACCCAGGAGATCGTTATGAAATGCCCTGGAGGTAAGCGTAAGTTTTTGGGCCTGCTCAATCATCGCCGTTATAATCTTTGGATGACAATGCCCCTGGTTAACGGCAGAATAACCGCTAAGGAAATCGTAATACCGATTTCCATCTACATCCCACAAAAAAACGCCCTGGCCCCTGCTCAGCACTACCGGGAGCGGATGATAGTTGTGTGCGCCAAATTCATTTTCCAGGTCAATAAAATATTGCGTGGCCGCTGATACAGTTCTGGTAATTTGCATAAAAAGTAGAGTTGAGAAGGATGTGGAAGGCTGCCTTCTAAAGGGCAGAATTTGGGTATGATGGTACATCACAGACGCCGGGATGGTCCAGAAAATCTAAATTCTGCGCCAGAAAAAATAGTATGGATGTGTTTGTAGTAATGTTCGGTGTTTGATGCAAGATAATTAATTCCTGTTGAAGTTTATTAAACTCTTCATACTCTATAATACAAACATGGCTAAAAAGCATTGCCCGATTTTAGAGCTAATGCTGTATTATTGTTACTGAATTTAACCTATGGATATACTCGAAAACTTTTCATTACAAAAATTTAATACGTTCCACATAAATGCGTATGCGAAACATTTTTTCTCATTCAATTCATTGGATCAACTACATGAAATACTTGAGCCGGAACGCCCGGATATGAGGCCCATCCTGGTTCTTGGCGGCGGCAGTAATTTGCTTTTCACCGGTAATTTAAATGGATTGGTTTTGAAAAACGGAATTAAGGGTATGCAGGTACTGTCAGAGGATGACAATTATGTGTACGTTAAAGCCGGCGCCGGTGAGAACTGGCACCAGTTTGTATTATACTGTATCGAAAATAACATGGCTGGTGTGGAAAATTTATCGCTGATACCTGGAAATGTTGGAGCAGGCCCTATGCAGAATATTGGCGCTTACGGAGTTGAATTAAAGGAAGTGTTTTTTGAGCTGGAAGCGTTTCATCTCAACGATAAAAAGATGGTAAAATTTAGCCAGGCAGACTGTGCTTTCGGTTATCGTGAAAGTGTTTTTAAGACCCGGTTTAAAAACCAGTTTGTGATTGCGACAGTAACTTTCAAACTCTTTAAAAAACCGCGTTTAAATACAAGTTACGGCGCTATAGAACAGGAATTGCAGCGAATGAATATAGCAGAACCATCTATTAAAACCCTTAGCCAGGCTGTAATTAATATACGACGTAGTAAATTACCCGACCCGGACGAAATAGGTAATGCAGGGAGTTTTTTCAAGAATCCTGAAGTGCCCGCGGTAAAGTTCCACGAATTACAGGAAGATTTTCCAGGCATTATTGGCCATGATTTACCGAACTCGCTGGTAAAACTTGCAGCGGGGTGGATGATTGAACAATGTGGGTGGAAGGGATACCGAAAAGGAGATGCCGGCTGTCATGCAAAACAGGCATTGGTATTAGTAAATTATGGGAACGCCAGCGGTGAAGAAATTTATGATCTGAGTGAAGAAATTTTACAGAGCGTTCAAAAGAAATTTGGCATAATGCTGGAAAGAGAAGTAAATATATTTTAGCTATCAGCTGACAGCAGACGGCTATCAGCTATCGGCTTTCGGCTGTCGGCTATAAGCTGTCGGCTTGATATTATTTCCAGTTATCTTTTCCTGGGAAAATTTACATTTATTTTATTCGCAAGTGGTTCAGGTGAAATCTGGAAACATAAACTGACAGCTGACTGCTGACTACTGATAGCTTTCAGCATGCTACTACGCGTCAAAGTCATCATCCGGACTAAACGATGCGGTTCCCAAATTCACCATGGAACCCATCAAATCTTTAAATTCAATTTTGTTTTCAATGATCTTCTTACTTATCATGGAATAAGCGGCCAGTCCGTGCAATACAAATTCCATCAGCAATGCATTTTCCGAGTCATTGGCAAGAGGAAAGAATTTCTTTACCAGTGCATTTAATCCATCTACTTTATATAGCTGTAATATTTTATTCTTATCGGTTACATTTAGAAAAATATCTATTCCATTTCCGCTATCAAACCAGCGGATAACAGCCTTATAGGGATTCTCTTCTTCTTTGGTAGCCTCTTTCCCCGGATTTCTTCTTTTTTTAATGGTTTCAGGATTGGGAAAATACTGAATGAAAAGGGAACGTATAGATTTATCCAGCAAATTCATCGAAACCTGGAAGGGGCCTTCCTGTTCCCCTTCATACACCAACTCAATTTTTCCCGTAATAGAAGGTATTATCCCAACAAGGTCATTGATCCATACCTGCGTGGTTTTTTCATTGTTTAAAATAGATCTTCGTTCCGCGGAGCTTACCGCGTTCTCATAAGCAGCGATCGTTAATCGTGCTGATACACCACTTTTCTTATCTACGTATTCGTTGTTCCTCGCTTCAAACGAAACCTGTTCTATCAATCGTTTTACCAGGTCGCTGACCCTGATTTTTTCTTTTTGGTCAGCATGTATTTCTGCTTCCTGCTCAGTAATGGCTAACGAAGTTTCCAAAGTCTTCGGATAGTGGGTGAGTATCTGGCTTTCAATCCTGTCTTTTAAAGGAGTTACTATGGAGCCGCGATTGGTATAATCTTCCGGGTTGGCTGTGAATACAAAAAGTATATCCAGCGGAAGCCGCAATTTAAATCCTCTTATTTGTATATCTCCTTCTTCCAGGATGTTAAATAATGCCACCTGTATCCTGGCCTGTAAGTCAGGAATTTCATTGATAACAAAAATACCTCTATTGCTTTTAGGAATAATGCCATAATGAATGACCCTTTCATCCGCAAAGCTCAATCGCAGGTTAGCCGCCTTAATGGGGTCAATATCACCAATCAGATCAGCTACGCTTACATCAGGCGTGGCTAGTTTCTCGCCGTATCGTTCGCTGCGATGCAACCAGCCAATTGGAGTGGCATCACCTTTTTCTTTTATAAGGTCTTTGGCATATTTCGAAATAGGTCGCATGGGATCGTCATTTATTTCACTGCCTTCAATTACAGGAATATATTCATTAAGCAATTTTATCATTAGCCTGGCCATTCTTGTTTTGGCCTGGCCCCGAAGACCCAGAAATAAAATATTATGCTTGCTCAACAGGGCTCTTTCCGTATCAGGAATCACAGAGTCTTCGTACCCGAGTATACCGGGGAATGTCATTTCTTTATTTTGTAGCTTTTTAACGAGGTTACGACGTAGTTCTTCCTTAACGCTGATTGATTCATATCCCGATTTTTTCAGTTCTCCTAACGTATTGATATTTTTAATGTCCATTTTATATTTTTATAAGTTGTTGGTTTTAATTTAATTAAAGCCTCTCTGCCCTCAGCAATTTTAATCGTAAAAATTATTTAAAAACGGTTAATTCTTTATATTTCTGACAACCGAAGTCTTGAAATAGTGATGATAGGAAGTTATTAGTACAACGTTTTCCTTTTACCGCTTTCAAAATCTTTAAAAATAAAAGTTCCCAGTTTATCCAGGGATGCGAAAAAGGCCTTGCCATTATTTGTTTCTGTAAATTCATGTACAAAGCGTTGCAGGTAAGGATCTGAGGCAATCATAAAAGTAGTGATCGGTATCTTTAGTTTTTTACATTGGGCAGCCAGGTTTAAACAACGGCTGGTGATTTTTCTGTCCAGTCCGAAACTGTTTTTATAATATCGCTTACCAATCTTTAAACAGGTGGGTTTACCGTCGGTAATAACAAATATCTGTTTGTTTGGATTTCTTCTTCGTCTCAAAATGTCCATTCCCATTTCCAGTCCCGCAACGGTATTGGTATGGTAAGGGCCTACCTGCAGGTAAGGTAAATCCTTTATCTCTACGGGCCAGGCATCATTGCCAAAAACCACAATGTCGAGTGTGTCTTTAGGATATTTGGTGGTGATGAGTTCGCTCAAAGCCATCGCCACCTTTTTAGCAGGTGTAATACGATCTTCCCCATACAGGATCATGGAATGGGAGATATCAATCATCAGAACCGTAGAAGTTTGCGATTTAAAATCGGTTTCCCGGATTTGCAGGTCATCTTCCTGCATCAGTCCTTCCAAACCATGATTGATTTGGGCATTACGGATAGATTCTATGAAGTCTATTTGTTCCAGCATGTCTCCAAACTGGAATGGTCTTGTTTCAGGATTGGTTTCGTCACCCAAACCGGGTTTGAAGGTATTATGATCGCCTGATTTTGATTTCTTAAGTTTCCCGAATATTTCTTCCAATGAGCGTTTTCTAATTCCCTGCTCCGTTTTTGGGGTGATCTTTATCTCACCTGTTTTTTTATTCTCATCGATATAACCTTTATCTTTAAGATCATCGATAAAATCTCCCATCCCATATTCTTCATTGGTAAATGCGTATTCTTTATCTAATTCGTTTAACCACTGCAGCGCTTCATTTACATCACCGCTAGTGTAAGTGAGCAACTGGAGAAATAAATCCATCAATTGCTCAAACTGTGTCTTGCCTTTCTTATCGGGATCATACTTTGTAAAATAATGGCCTTTCATGGTAATATATTTTTACGTTTTAAGTACATAGGTACCTTCAACTGACATTTTAAATGAAATAAATCCTGCTTAAAATTACGTATCATAAGGGAGTTTTATCTCCCTGCACAATTGATTAACATTCCTGGAGGTTATTTTCTGTTGTTACAATTGCCCTATTCGAGGTTTCATGTAGATAGCAATAAAAAACCTTTTCAAGGTACGATAATTAATTTTTCTGATTAGTTCCGTTAATTTTAAAATAACAAAGAACTAGCTGATTAGTTGCAGGAGGAAGATGTGTCAACCGTTGGCCATCAGTGTTCAGTTATATGTGGTACTTGATAGAATATTCAGGAGAGAACTTTTGAAGTCTAAACCAAAATTAGTTGCCTTTTGTACATCTGTATGGCATTTTCGTAGCCAAGATACAACGCATCGCAAATAAGTGCGTGTCCAATGGAAACTTCTAATAATCCCGGAATGTGTCGTGCAAAGTAATTAAGATTTTCGAGATCAAGATCATGCCCGGCATTAATTCCCAAACCAGTTTCATTGGCTAAGGTAGCGGCTGCTATGTAAGGTGCTATGGCCTGTTCAGCATCCCTGTGAAAACGTTTGGCATACCCTTCGGTGTATAGTT
The DNA here is from genome assembly GCA_039921525.1 of Chitinophagaceae bacterium. Classification (GTDB taxonomy): domain Bacteria; phylum Bacteroidota; class Bacteroidia; order Chitinophagales; family Chitinophagaceae; genus JADCRZ01. The sequence goes on from JBDSBP010000383.1 coordinate 18,683, forward strand.
CAATACGGTCTGTGCCGGTGGCAGCGGCGCCTTCAACCATTTCAATAACCGGGTCAACAAACAGGGAGACCCTGATGCCTTTCGTTTTAAAAAGTTGGATAATATCTACCAGGTAATCTTTGTATTTGATGGTATCCCATCCGTGATCAGAAGTTAACTGGCCTTCCGCATCCGGTACCAGCGTTACCTGGTCGGGCCTTACTTCTAAAACAAGATCAATGAATTTTTGCTCCCTGCAGTTGCCCTCGATATTAAATTCAGTAGTGATAATTTTTTTTATATCACGCACATCCTGGTATCTGATGTGTCGTTCGTCGGGGCGTGGGTGAACCGTAACTCCATTTGCTCCAAATAACTGGGCATCATTCGCCGCCTTGAGAACGTCAGGATTATTACGGCCACGGCTGTTACGCAAAGTGGCAAACTTATTTATATTAACACTTAAGCTGGTCATGCCCAAAGTTATTTCAAACTGGCCATTCATTTATAAAAATGACAAAAGAGCCAACTGGCTCTATTGTCTCGAAAAATTAGTGTATAGCAGGAAGCGGATGCTAATTCTGCCACCTTGTATTATTATAATTCATAGGTTTCTACCAGCTTTGCAAGTTTGGTGGTAAATAAATTGTTTCCTTCATGATTTTTTATATCAATGTAATAGGTGCCAGCGGGTAGAAACTCCAAATCTTCGATGGTAGTTTTATTTGATCCTTCCTTAAGAAGCCAGCTTAACATTCTGATAATTTTTAAATCCTGATCCAACATCTGAACGATAGCCGAAACATTATTTTCAACGATGACTTCGAATGATAACGAAGAAATAAACGGATTAGGGTAGATGCTTACCTGCATACTCATAAAATGCATTAGTGTTAAAATTGCTTTTTGGGGATAAGACGAATGGTTGTAAGGAACCAAACTCTTGCCGTTTTCATAATCGATTAGTTGTCAATACAGTATATCGGTTTTTCAATTCGTTATTTTCCTGATTTGGGAAAAATACGATACAGGATGGGAATTAATTCGTAAATCTACGATTTAAAATGTGGTTTTCTGAAACTTCAATAAAAGTAATAAAAAGATCTGCTTTTTGCAAGGAATGTAGAAATTAAAAGCGGGCAATGAGTTTACAGTTTAACAGCCGTGGGGTAAGTCGGTTAGGGACGGTAAATGTAGTATTGGAAAAATCTTTTATTAATAAGTAAGAAATAGTGTTGGGACGGTCGATGATATTAAACACTTCCAAAGTGGCCCATATATTCTGAAAATCACGAAATGGATTGTGACTTCGCCTTTTGCTTTTATCGCTATCCAGTAACAAGGCACTAAATCCAATATCAATACGGATGTAAGGATCTATGAATAACGCGTTACGGTATTTTACGCTGTTCGGAATATTATAAGGCAGGTTGCTTCCATAGATTGTATTAAGATATACCTTAAAATTTTTATTGGTGGCAAGGTAGTCCTGGAAGTAGAGACCAAAAGTGATGAGCCGGTCAGTAGGCCGCCTGAACCATCCCCCCTGCTGTTTTGTGCTATCTAAAGGCTGGTTGAGAGAGTCTAGTTTGTAATTGTAAAAATAATCTCCATCGATATTTTCCCGGGTGCGCATGAAACCCAGGCTAACCCAGCTCTCTGCGTCTTTCACAATTTCTCCGAACAGGCGCATCTCAATTCCAGCTGCGTAGGCTTTTGCCTTGTTCTCTCCAAAATAGCGAATACGGACGTTATCTAAATCATAAGGCACTACATCCCACATTTTTTTAAAATAGGCCTCCGTGGTAATCCGGAAAGGACGTTCCGCTGCATTAAAATTATAATCGAACCCACCAGAGACCTGCCAGCTTTTCTGCGCTTTCAACGATTTATTTATGGTACCGTCATAACGACGGTATTCCCGGTAAAAAGCCGGTTGATCATATATCCCGCCTGCTGCCCTGAAAATTACGTCCCGTTTCCATTGCCTGGCTTTCCAGGAAATGCCCGCACGTGGCGAAAGCAGGAACTCCTGATTAAGAGAGTTATAATTATACCTGAGCCCTGCCTGCAAACTAAACCCGGTGGAATCTTTAAAAACAATGTTATCCTGGAGATAGCCGGAAAGCCGTGTAATGTCAAGGGATGCTTTTGATTTAAGAACAGAGAACAAAGCTAATTGCGAAGGATTGTAAGGCAACGAGTAACCCGCTGAATCCTGGAACTGCCATTCATCGAGACGATCATTCACTTTTTGTCGTTCTGCCGTGAAACCCCATTGAATGTAATTCCGGCCGGCATTTAAATACCCTTTATGGCTGGCGTTCCATACTGAAATATTTAACCTGTTCCGGTTATAATTTTGAAAAACACCGGCCCCCATCGGATTTACGATCAAACCAAAGGTTGAATTGCTTTTATCAAAATCCCTTTCACCAAAAAGGTAAGCACCGGTTATGTCAACTGATTCTTTTTCATCATTTTCAAACCTGGATGCCATCCATTTCAGCCGTAAATTTTTCCGTACCTGCTGGGTAACGGATAATCCGATCATATTTGTCTGATACCGGTCTTCTTCCTTTCCGTCGAAAAAAATATCCAGTCCCAAATTAACACTAAGAACAGGGGAAAAAACGGAAGAGGTCTGCTGGCTGAATTCGGGTACGAGCGTGAATTTCGTTTTTGAAATGTTGCCGAATAATTCCGCCGACAAGTTATCGTTCAACTGGTATGTAAATACTCCTTGCAAGTCAGCGGATGAAGGCACATAGTTCCCCTTGGTTTCCTGGCTGCTTAATATATTGCGGTTGCTGCGGTTTCGCGCTCCTATCAGGTAAGTAAATTTACTGTCCCGGCTACTGCCTTCCAGGTGCGTGCCTTGTTCCAGCAAGCCTATATAAGCAGATCCTCCAAATTGTTTTGGCTTTTTGTACTGAATGTCCAGAACCGAAGACATTTTATCGCCAAACCTGGCCTGGAAACCACCATTATAAAAGTTTACACTTTTTGTCATTTCGGGATTAATAAAACTCAGCCCTTCCTGTTGGCCGCTTCGGACAAGATAGGGGCGAAAGATTTCAAAATCATTAACATATACGAGGTTCTCATCATAATTACCACCCCTTACAGAATATTGTGAAGTGAGCTCATTATTAGAACCTACAAATATTTTTATCAGGCTCTCAATACCACCGGTTGGCGTTGGAATATTTAGGGCATTTTTTGGATTAATAGTTACCAGGCCCGCCTCCCTTCGCTGACGTTGGTCCGTTACAACTACCGTTTCCAGTTGCTGTGAACCCCTTTCTAATCGTATAACTACTTGCTCTTCCTCCTTGTCGTTCAGTAAAAAATTACGCTGCTCTGTTTTGTATCCTGTATAAGTAAATATCAATGCAAACGCTTTATCTGCTGCTACTTTAATGCGGAATTCACCCGAATCATTAGACATGCTGCCAGATAATCGACCTAAAATGGTTATGGAAACGTTGCTGATCGGTTTTTCATTTTCATCTAACACCCTGCCTGAAACATAGGCAGATCTTTTTTGAGCAGAAGATATTAAAGAGCCGAACAGTAAAACAGCAGTTAGCAAGCTTTTTAAGGATATCACCAGGTTAAAACGTTTACAGTTTACCGAAGGTAATGAGAATTTAACAATCAGGTACCGGGTACCAGTTATGAGTATGAGGTATGGGGTATAAGGTAATTGTTGGAGCGGGGCCGTACACCACCCGGCTGAACACCATGTTATTTAATCCGGCCGAGTTTTAAAAAAACGGGGAAGGAAACAGGCTGCAGCGAATCGTCTTTCCAATATTTACCCAGTTCGTTTGTTAGCTGGTCAACAGGGTTATACCTATTGTGTGACATGAAATGTTGCAGGGCAGACCATGAATTTAAATAACCAACCAGGTCGGCCTTCAACCATTCGTTATCAATGGAAAAATTTTTATCAGCAATCAAAGAGAAACTATAAGGAACGGTATGGTAATTTTCTTCTACATACTTTCTCTCGGCATCCCAATAAGGGCCGATAGTTTTATGGCGGATAGGTGGGACGGAACTTTGCATATGATACCGTTTGACGGGAAAATAAATCCTTTGCCATTGGTCCAATAGTTTCTTAAATGTATTAAAAGGCTACAGATTTTTCAAACGGGGTACTTCCCAGGTTCTTTAGCCGACGGATAGTATCTTTTGGGTCCGCTGATTTAAATACCGAACTTCCCGTTACCAGAACATCGGCACCTGCATCTATTACTGACTTGGCATTTTCCAATGATATTCCTCCATCTACTTCAATTTTTACGTTTAACCCCGCCTGGTCTATTCTTTTCCGCAATTCTTTTATCTTAATTAAAGATTGAGGAATAAATTTTTGTCCACCAAAGCCAGGATTTACACTCATAATTAAAACCACGCCAATATCCTGTAAAATATCCTGTAAAAATTCGACAGGAGTATGTGGATTAACTGCCACCCCTGCTATCATTCCCAGTTCCCTGATCTGTTGTATATTACGATGCAGGTGTTTACAGGCTTCGATATGAACGGTGAGTATATCTGCGCCGGCTTTTTTGAATGCTTCTGCATAATGCTCCGGCTGTTTTATCATCAGGTGCACATCGCAAATCTTCCTGGTAGTAGTCCGAATCTGTTCTATAACCGGAATACCAAAACTTATATTGGGCACAAACCTGCCATCCATTACATCCAGGTGAAACCAGTCTGCCTCGCTTTCATTTAGCATTTGGCACTCGTCTTCCAATCGCAAAAAATTACAAGCCAATAAGGATGGAGCAACAATGGGCATGGTGTTAATGGTTAATGGTTAATGGTTAATGGCCAAAGCAAGATGTTTCAAATCTTTGCAAAGTAACTTCACTATTTATAATTAACAATTAACAATTAACCATTAACCATTATCTGAGTTTTCTCAATGCTTGCTTCGCCTCTTCAAAATTTTTGTCCAGGGAAAGTGCCCGCATATAATTTTCACGGGCCTCCTGTTTTTTACCGATGTTTTCATAACACCGGCCCATCCAATAATAAGCGTCGGGATAGGTATTTGAAACTCTTGAGGCGAGCTCAAAGGTTTTAAGGGCCTCGTCAATATTCTGATCTTTATATAAGATAATTCCTTTTTCAATATAAGCTTCCGTGAATTTCCAATCGCGGTTTATACAGGTTTCAAATTGTTCGAGTGCCTGTTCAAATTGATTGATATTAGCGAAATAAATTCCTTTAATAAAAAAAGCATCAGTTAGTTCCTTTGCTGTATCCTTTACAATAAGTTCATTACAAATGTCTAACGCTTTTTTATTCTTCGTTTCAGCATATAAATTTGCGAGGGAAACACCAATTAGTTGTAAGGGTTGAAGTGCATAAGCCTTTTCCAAACACCGGATAGCCTGTGTAGTATCTTTTAACTGGGCCAGTAAAGAACCCTTTTCAAACCAGGGTTCAAAATTGTTTGAATCGATTTTTATTAATTGATTGAATTGGATAAGCGCTTCCTGGCTTTTGCCGCTTTGCAAATAAGCTTCACTTAAACGCCTGGGAAATTCGTTGTTACCCGGAAATTTCTTTATACATTCCTTTAATAAGTCAATAGCCTGGTTTTCCCTGCCCGTCATAAATAGATTGGCGGCATACAAAACTGCAGTCGGTTCATCGGGTTTAATCGTCCAGGCTTTCTTAAAATCGGGAAATGCCAATTCTGTAAAATTTTTTTGCGACAATAATTCCGCTCTTTTTAAATACAGGTATGCATCATTCGGAAATTCGTCTATACTATCGGTAATAACTTTAAATGGCGGCTCTTTTAAGACTTTAGCGTTTTTACTGTCATTATTCTCACTATCAAAAGGGTTACATCCGAAAAAAGTGATCATACCTAACAGCATAAAAATCGATGTATACCTTTTGTTCATATATCAAAATTAATAAATTAAGAAGGGTGATTATGAATAAATGCGGATGATTTAACATTAGATTCCAATAACATCAAGCGATACCGTAGTTTTGACTTCCTCAGTAATTTACCATTTCGATTTTTAAGGGGTGTATTTAGGAACAAGATCGATCGACTGGGCCCATCTCTAAATGATTATTTTTTATTAATGATTGATCAGTATTTTTGAAGCCTGCAAATTGGTAATCAGTTTGCAGATGACCAGTTCATGTATTTAATTTAAATTTTATCATATGTACCAGGGTTTACTACACCTGCATAATTTATTGCGTTGGATAATTCTTTTGCTGGCTGTTATAGCCATAATCAGGTCATTTTCTGGCATGGTTTCCAGCAAGCCCTTTACCTCAACAGATAAAAAAGTAGGACTTTTTTTAATGATCTCTGCACATTTAATGCTACTGATTGGATTATACCAATGGCTGATCGGACCCTGGGGGTTGAAAAATATTCTTAATTCAGGAATGGCGGCAGTAATGAAAGATCATGTTTTCAGATATTGGGCCGTGGAGCATATTACAGGAATGTTAATTGCAATTATTCTGATAACAATTGGTAGAGGTGTGAGCAAAAAAACGCTTCCTGATAAAACGAAACATAAAAAAACCTTCTGGTATTTCTTTATTGCGTTATTAATTATTCTGGCAACCTCCCCCTGGCCTTCAAGAGTCGGTATTGGCCGGCCTTTATTTCCTGGTATGGAGGTTAGTGGTTGATGGTTAATGGTTAATGGTTCGATGAACAATTTAGAATCGTCATCTTTTACCAAGTTCAATTACCTCACAATTTTTGATTGCAGTTCCATCAATCGAAAAACGAATAAGGGTTCTTATTGTATGCCAGCCATGTTTGCCAGCTGCACCGGGGTTCATATGAAGGCAATTAATTTTTTTGTCAAATAGCACTTTCAGGATATGGGAGTGCCCGGAAATGAATAGCTGGGTAGGATGTTCCATCAGTTCTTTTTTAACCCATGGGGTATATTTTCCAGGATAGCCGCCGATATGAGTTATGAAAATTTCCATTCCTTCACACTGCCATCTAAGTTTTTCCGGATAGGCCTGCTGTACATCGGCATTATCGATGTTTCCATATACGGCGCGCAAAGGTTTAAAAGACCCCAGCCTGTTAGCAATCTCCATTGTTCCCAGGTCTCCTGCATGCCAGATTTCATCGCAATCTTTAAAGTAGGCGAAAACCTGTTCATCCAGGTAAGAGTGTGTATCCGAAATCAAGCCGATATTGGTCAAGATTATTTTTTTAAAGGGTGCATGAAAAATCTTCCAGACCGTAAAAATAACCCTGACAAAGCAAGCAAAAATATTTATGATTGAATGGGATACTTTAAAAATCAAAGTATTCTCTTTTTTATTTGATAACCTTTCGTAAATTCGAAATCATAAAATTGATTTCAGTATGATTAAAATGCAGGAACTTAAAATTGGTGATTACGTATTGGCGGATTATGAAGGAGAAAACTGGGAAGGCCTTGTTAAGGAACTAAATTTTCAAGACAAGGAGGTTTGTCTTGAAACAGATGTGCAGGATTTTTGGTTTAAACCCGAAGCATTGCGGCCCATTCCACTAACCGATCAACAACTCCTGAAACTTAATTTTGTAAAACAGGAAAACGAAGATGGCACTGTAAAATACAGCAAAGGGCCCTTTCGCGTTTTTTTGCCAGATAAGAACGACTTTTCCAACATGGAAATATGGTACCGGGAAGACCGGCGTCATTTAACACAGGCAATAAGCGTGCATCAACTACAAAACCACTATCACCAGATGACCAAGGTTGAATTAACGAGGAATTAAGAGTATATTACAGATAGTTTCCCACAATAAATCTTCACAGAAAAGTGGATTTTTCTCGTAAATGTGAAAATTTATTCATTATTTTCTTATTATAGTTAGATTCTCCTATCTTTGCGCTCCCAAAAACTATGGCGAAGCAAGCACTCATTAAACAAGATGGAACAATTCTGGAGGCCCTGTCAAATGCTATGTTCAGAGTTAAGTTAGAAAACGGCCACGAAATACTGGCAACCATCTCCGGTAAAATGAGGATGCACTACATCCGTATATTACCAGGGGATAAGGTGGGTGTTGAAATGAGTCCTTACGATCTTACGAGAGGAAGGATTATTTTTCGGTATAAATAGTACTGGGAAACGGTAAATAATTCAGTAATTATTTATTGTAAATTGAAATTATTAGAAAACATATTTTGACCTGCTATCACGGCTAAAGTAAAAAATTTAAGAACATGAAAGTTCGTGCATCCATTAAGAAACGTAGTGTTGATTGCAAAATTGTGAGAAGGAAGGGCAAACTGTACGTTATAAACAAAAAGAATCCCCGTTTTAAACAGCGCCAGGGATAATATAGTTGCTGGTTAAAGTTACTATCACCTAATTGGTTATCAGAAACTCACCTTAAACTAAAACACAAAACCTTAAATTTAAAATATGGCTCGTATTGCCGGTGTGGATTTACCTAAAAATAAAAGGGGCGAAATAGGACTAACCTATATCTATGGTATAGGTCTTTCTACAGCACAATATATTTTACATACGTCAAATATTGATGTAAACAAGAAAGTGAACCAGTGGAATGATGAAGAACTGAATGCCATCCGTTCGCTTATTACCAATGAATTCAAAGTTGAGGGCCAGTTACGCTCCGAAGTGCAGATGAGCATAAAGCGTTTATTGGATATTGCCTGTTACCGCGGATTGCGTCACCGCAGGGGTTTACCGGTTCGCGGACAACGTACCCGCACTAACAGCCGAACACGTAAAGGAAAACGTAAAACAGTTGCCGGAAAGAAGAAAGCTCCGAAGAAATAGAAATAATTATTGCGGATTGCAGGCTCTCTACGGTGAAGCCTGCAATTTTAGATATAAAGCATTCAACGCCAGATCCCGTGCTACGGGGGAGGGTTGACTCAGTCCCGGATAACGGGATCTAATATTTTTAAAGATTACCTCTAGTTAATTAAATTATGGCAAAGGCACAAGCAAGCAACGCTAAAGCGGCTTCAAAAAAAAGGATCGTAAAAGTAGAAAGTTATGGGGATGCCCATATCACCGCAAGCTTTAATAATATTATTATCAGCTTGACAAACAAACAGGGCCAGGTAATTTCCTGGAGCAGCGCTGGTAAAATGGGTTTTAAAGGTTCTAAAAAGAATACGCCATATGCTGCGCAGATGGCTTCATCAGATGCTGCAAAAGTAGCTTTTGACGCAGGGTTGAAGAGAGTCGATGTATATGTAAAAGGACCAGGTTCCGGCCGGGAAAGCGCTATCAGGGCATTAAGCAATTCGGGCATTGAAATAACGCAAATAAAAGACGTAACACCACTTCCACATAATGGTTGCCGTCCTCCCAAAAAGAGAAGAGTCTAAGTTAATTACGAACAAGGTATTTGATGTACATCAGTACATTATTTTCCTGTTCGTTCTTTTTATTTATAACTGGATGTACGATTAATTTTTAAGATTTTTAAGGACCGTACATCATACCTAAAAAATCCGATTATCAATTATGGCACGTTACACTGGTCCTAAGACTAAAATTTCCAGAATTTTTGGTGAGCCTATTTTAGGCAATGGCAAATGGTTGAGTAAAAATAGCAATCCCCCGGGTCAACATGGCGCTTCGCGTAAACGCAAGAGCCTGGGAGAATATGCGTTACAATTACGTGAAAAGCAAAAGGCTAAATACACGTATGGTGTTTTGGAACGCCAGTTCCGTAAAACATTTGAAGAAGCGTCTCGCAGACGTGGCGTCACAGGTGAAAATCTTATTAAATTGTTGGAAGCCCGCCTGGACAATGCTGTATTCCGGCTAGGTATTTCTCCATCTCGCGGCGGCGCGCGCCAGTTGGTTTCTCATAAACATATTACGGTGAATGGCGAGGTGACTAACATTCCTTCTTTTCAACTAAAACCGGGCGACGTTATCTCACTCAAGCAATCTGCATCGGAAAATGTCGGTATTACCAGTCAAATGGGTGTTAAAAACCCGCGGTTTAGCTGGCTTGACTGGAGTGAAGCAGAGAAAAAAGGTGTATTCCTTGGATACCCTGAAAGAGAGCATGTTCCCGAAAATATCAAAGAGCAGCTGATCGTGGAATTGTACAGTAAATAATACCTGTACCACCTGAAGCAAATAGTACATCGTTAAAAAAAATCTGAAATAGATAATATGGCCATTTTAAATTTCCAGAAACCTGACAAAATTGTTCTCCAAAAAGCTACGGATTTTGAAGCACAGTTTGAATTCCGTCCCTTAGAGCCTGGTTACGGCGTAACAGTAGGTAATACTTTACGCAGGGTATTATTGAGCTCACTGGAAGGATATGCTATAGTAGGCATCAGAGTAGAAGGAGCTGATCATGAATTTGCTACTATAAAGGGTGTAACTGAGGATATTACAGAAATCATCCTGAACCTGAAGCAGGTTCGGTTCAAAAAAATCGTTGATCACGAAGTTACAAACGAAAAAATTTCATTACACATAAAGGGCAAAAGTGAATTTACTGCCGGCATGATCCAGGAAGGCACACAGTCTTTCCAGGTTATGAATCCGGAATTATTAATATGCACAATGGACCCATCCGGTAAATTCGATATCGAAGTTACCATTGGAAAAGGTAGAGGTTATGTTCCTGCTGAAGATAATAAGGTTAAAGACGCTCCATTTGGATATATTCCTATCGATTCTATTTTTACACCAATCAAAAATGTAAAGTATAGTATTGAAAATACCCGTGTTGAACAAAGAACAGACTACGAAAAACTGATTATTGAAGTTAACACAGACGGTACTATTCACCCGGAAGAAGCAGTAAAACAGGCCAGCCGGATATTAATTCAGCACCTCATGATTATTACAGATGAAAATATCACATTTGATAATAAAGAAGAAAAGAAAGAAGACCTGGTAGATGAGCAGACTTTGCAATTAAGAAAAGTATTAAAGACGCCGCTGGAAGATCTTGACCTTTCTGTGCGTGCCTTCAACTGCCTGAAAGCCGCAAAAATTAATTCATTAAGTGAGCTGGTTCAGTACGAACAGGAAGACCTGATGAAATTCAGAAATTTCGGACAGAAAAGCCTGGCTGAGATAGAACAGGTGCTTACTGAAAGGGGCCTGCATTTTGGAATGGATCTGAGCAAGTTGAAGCTGGATGATGAATAATATTTAATCTTTTACAAATATTCAATCCTGTAATTCCTGACACGGTACAGGGTGTTAAAAACAAAAAGTCATGCGTCACGGAGACAAAATTAATAACCTCGGCAGAACAGCTTCCCATCGGAAGGCTTTGTTGAGCAACCTGGCCTGCCAGTTAATTGCACATAAGAAAATTGTTACCACGGTTGCAAAAGCAAAATCGCTCCGGGTATATGTTGAGCCGCTGATTACCAAGGCAAAGGAAAATACCACTCATCAACACCGCGTGGTGTTTAGTTACCTGAAAGATAAAGAAGCAATAAAGGAATTATTTAGCGCAGTGGCAGTAAAAGTGGGTGGCCGCCCCGGCGGTTATACACGTATCATTAAACTGGGTGCCCGTGTGGGTGATAACGCTGAAATGGCTTTGATTGAGCTCGTTGATTTTAACGAAGTTTATGGTAAAGCCGCGGATGCAAAGGCAGAAACTGGAAAAAGAACCCGCCGCGCCGGAAGCCGCAAGAAAAGCGTTGTTGCGGAAACAACTGAAACAGAAACAACAGTCCAGGCCCCTGCTACTCCTGAAGTTGCACCAGTGGAGACTTCCCCAGAAGAAACGAAACCGGAAGAGAAAACAGCCGAATAAATTTTAAAATCTATATTTTAGAGCAGGACTTTTTAAGTCCTGCTTTTTTTATGCCTGAATGATATTGCAGTGTCTCTATCTAACATTGTGAATAAATTACCTGTCAATAACGTACATATTTCTTTTCTTTGCACAACTTTTTAGCGCAACTATGTCCAACACCCAACAACCCGCGATTTTATTGTTAGCAGATGGAACCGTTCACCATGGAAAAGCTTTTGGAATGATCGGCACTACCACTGGTGAAATTTGTTTTAATACCGGTATGACGGGATACCAGGAAGTGTTTACTGACCCTAGTTACTATGGACAGGTGCTTATAATGAACAACGTGCACGTTGGAAATTATGGGGTAATGGATGCTGATGTTGAGTCGTCCAATATTAAAATTCGCGGCCTCATAGGACGTAACCTGGAAGAACAATATTCCCGTAAATTAGCCCAAGGTTCATTAAACGATTACCTGACACAAAATAAGATAGTAGCCATTGAGCGTGTAGATACAAGGGCATTGGTAACCGAAGTGAGGACGAAGGGTGCCATGAATTGCATTATTTCTTCTGAAATTCTTGACGTTGAAGAACTTAAAACGATACTGGATAAAGTGCCTTCCATGAACGGCCTGGAATTGGCAAGCCTTGTGAGTACTTCTAAGAGTTATGAGTTAGGTGATCCCGCATCATCTCTCCGCATAGCAGCGATGGATTACGGCATCAAGAAAAACATCCTGCATTGTATGGTTGACCGGGGTGCTTTTGTGAAAGTATTTCCCGCAAAAACAACTATGGCAGAATTGAAAGAGTTTAATGCAGATGGTTATTTTATTTCTAATGGTCCCGGAGACCCCGCTGCAATGGATTATGCTGTTGACACGATGAAGGATATCTTAAAAGAAGAAAAACCGTTATTTGGTATTTGTCTCGGCCACCAGTTACTAGCTTTGGCAAATGATATTCCGACCTTCAAGATGCACCATGGGCATCGGGGCCTAAATCATCCGGTTAAAAACCTGTTAACTGGTAAGTGCGAGATTACGACACAAAATCACGGTTTTGGTGTTGACCCGGAAGGTGTTAAAAATGCGGCTCAGGTAGAGATTACTCATATTAATCTGAATGATGCTTCTATTGAAGGAATTCGTATTAAAAATAAACCTGCTTTTTCTGTTCAATATCACCCGGAGTCTTCTCCGGGTCCGCATGATTCCAGGTATTTGTTTGATGAATTTTTAGATATGGTGAGAAATTCTATTTCTCACAGTTAATATTTTTTTAATCATGAAAATCGCCATTATCAACGGTCCCAATTTAAACCTGCTCGGGAAAAGAGAACCGGGTATTTATGGCGCCGAGGGCTTCGACTCCTTTTTTGAGCGCTTGCAAAGCCAGTTTCCAGAAATCGCTTTTACTTATTACCAGAGTAATGTGGAAGGTGAACTTATAAATGAATTGCAAAGATTTGGTTTTGACTATGACGGTATCATACTTAACCCCGGTGGTTATACGCACTCGTCTGTAGCCCTGGGCGACGCCATTGCAGCTATAAGCTCACCTGTAATAGAAGTTCATATCAGTAATGTACATGCACGGGAAGAATTTCGAAGGATATCTCATGTTTCAGCAAAATGTAGAGGCACCATTGCCGGATTAGGGTTGAAAGGGTATGAGTTAGCCGTTGAATTTTTTCAGGGATGAGGTGTCAGGTATGAGGTATGAGGTATGAGGTATCAGGTATCAGGTATGAGGTATCAGCTTTGATAGTATAGTCTGAAATATTATGTCAACTTTTTGATACGTTATAGCTCATACCTCATACCTTTTCACAATATCACCCGCAGCATCAGGGCAAATCCAATATCTTCCTTCGGGTCGGCTGTTTTTTTCACCACGTGTACCCCGGTGCGGCTCCAAACTTTAAAGACTTCGCCTTTTTTTCTAACTGCTAATTCCTTCTCAATTTCAGGAAGAATGGAACCCCTGGCTATCCATCCCAGGTCACCCTTTGTTCTGGCTTCACCACCCATTGAGTAAGCCTGTGCCATATCCTCAAAGCTTGCTTTTCCTTCCTTGACGCGGCTGATAATGCTATTAGCCAGGGAATCTGCAATACGTCGTCTGAAAGTAGCGGTGTCTATGAAAATCTGGCTTACACGGTTGAACGTATTGGGCGCCCGACCCAGCACCATCACCAGGTATTTTTTCTCGATCGGGCCATATACTTTGCCTTTTTTACCGCTATAAGCCAGGCTATCAGCCATACCTATGAATTTAGTAGTGCTCATAACTATCACCGTATCGATCTTGTATTTCTTTTTTAGGATCTCCCTGGTATAAGCTACTGGGTTAGCTGCCTTTTCAATTCCTGCCTTCATCTGACTGATAGTCATTCTCTGAGCTATTGAAAAATGTGCTGACAAAATTACCATCATCACCAGTGAAATATATTTCATATATATTTATTGAGTTTGCAAAGATAGGAGGTAGGGCTGTTTAAAGTTCGGGAGTCTTAAGATCGTTTGTCCAGCCACGAGGATCTTAATTTATTGCGTATTTTGTTAAAGCGAAGTCAAAATAATATCAGAAATGGCCTTAAAGTGCTTAGAAAACATAGCGGTTACTTATGAACTTGCTAACTTTCGTACCTTCGGGCAAGCCATCAAAGACATCGTCCATGTCTATTATACAATGATAGAATATAAAAAACGTTTATAGTTAGAGAAGGATAGTGGTTCGGCCTTAAAATTAGAAATATGCGTTTATTATTATTATTGAGCTTATGTTTATCCGTTAATGGGTACGGCCAATGGAAAAGCTTTATTATTGGCGCAAAAGGCGATACATTAAACGGTGTCGACACTAAAGGGCTTAAACAGGGAAAATGGGTGATCCATATAGCCAGCTTGCGGGGTGAGCCTGGTTATGAAGAAGAAGGTTTATTTGTAAAAGACAGGAAGGAAGGCGCTTGGCGGCGGTACACGTTAATGGGCGACCTGGTTGCGGTGGAGAATTATAAGTGGGGAAATAAGGATGGGGCAAGTATGTACTTCAACGGGCTGGGCGAACTTTTACGAGAGGAAAAATGGAAAGCGCTCAACCCGGATAAATTATATGATACAGTAGTTATCGAAGAGATTGATAACCCTGACCATTACAAAAAGGTAATCTTAAAAAATGAAGGAGCCGGCATCAGGCATGGGCATTGGACCTATTATGACCCTGTAACCAAATTTATTACCAAAGAGGAAGATTACTTTTTGGGAACGCTTGAAGGAAAGAAAAAGGATGCTGCCGTAGCCACATCCGGCACTCCTGAGAAAAAAGTTAACAAGCCTAAAGAAGTATTAGACTTCGAAAAGCAGAATGCGGGTAAAAAGAAAATAAAGGTAAGGGATGGAAGTACGGGGTTGTAACCTGTCTTAAAAAAGGCTTATTTCATTATCAAAAAGCCGGGGACTTACAGGTTCAGCCAACACGAGTTCAACCAGTAAGGTTTGCCCATTAGCACAGGGTTATTCCGGGTTCAAACCTTATAGGTTTGCGGAGGATTCTCTCTCAAAAAACTTCTTAAAAAACAGAAGCTGGTAATCAATGCTATTTTTCGCATACGGATAATTGTGTGCTCCCGGTCTTTCAACATAATCATGATCGATTTTCATCTCTACTAATTTCTCATGAAGGATACGATTACCCGGGATAAAGACATCCTGCAAACCACAATCAAATGATATAGAAAGTTCTCCATTTTTAAGGTTATTGATAAGATTGATTACGGTATTATTTTCCCAATTTTGTTTGCAGCAAATACTATCACCTAATCTTTTTTTAAGATCCCAGTTGTTGGGAAAAGGTCTAATATCTAATATGCCACCAATACTACCAGCAGCGCCATACACATCCCTATGACGAATGCCAAGATATAGCCCGCCATGTCCGCCCATGCTCAAACCGGAGATTGCACGGTGTTTACTGTCGGCTATCGAATGATAATTTTTATCAACGTAATCTTTTACTTCCCGGCTCACAAAAGTCTCGTAACGGAAAGAAGAATCAACAGGGCTATCAAAATACCAACTGCTATAACCGCCGTCGGGACAGACGATCATAATCTGAAGTTCATCGACTTTGTTTTTTAACTGTGGGGCTATTTTAATCCATTGATTGTAACTGCCGCTATAACCATGCAACAGGTAAACTACTGGGAATAAATGTCTGCTTTTTTTATAAGAATCCGGTGTTATAACAACACAGGAGATATTCTTTTTCATTGAATTACTATATATCGAAATAGTATCCACATCTCCTGCAAATACACATTGCCATAAAAGGCAGGCGGCGATACCGCTCATTAATTTTTTCATGCTCTAATATAGAATAAGTTTTGATGATCCGAAGATTTGATATAGGAGGAATGAGTCTTCGATCAGCGGCGCCGAAATCACTCGTGTAAATAACATTTTTAATGCGCGGCGTTCGTAGGGGTGGGGCTTGCCCCCGCCCTGTTACACCGGATACGTGTGGTACTTTGTCGACGTCTCCCATAAATATACAGGCAGTTTAGTATGCAGTCAGGTCGTGGGCAAGCCCCGCCCCTACAAACGCCCCTACATTTTATTCAGACATGGGATCATAACTCTGTTTATTGGCGGACGTTATATAGAAGGTGCGAGGAAAAGTCAGCAAGTTAGTGCTGTCTTTTAAATATTCAAAATTCCATGTTCAAAATTCCATACTCATACCTCAAACCTACTATATAATTTCAGGTTATTTACATAATGACATCGGACCAACCTGGTGACCAAAGCTGATAGCTGACAGCTGATAGCTGATAGCTGACGGCCAATAGCCGATAGCTAAACAAATACTTCACTTCAGAACGCTTTCTTCTGCTGTGCCTGTTGCATTGGGTTAGAACCGGTTGATTGTCCTCTAACTTGCTGTTTCAACTTAAACACCTGGAATTTGGAAGAGGTATTTATTTTGGGCCAAGTGTTATTTGACAAATCAGTATCAGCGGTTTCTCGTAAAGGGTCAAGCCGGAGAGCTGTAACTTCTTTTTGTTTTATAAATAATTTACTGAGACTCGTTTCATTTTTTCTCCAAATTTGAGCAGGGATCCTTTCTATTTCCTTACTGCCATCAGCATAGGTCCACTCTAAAATAATGGGCATTACCAGGCCACCTTTGTTGCTAAAACCAACCTCATACAAGTGTTTGCCGGCATAGTTGAGATGTGTTTCCCGGTCGGCGTTTTCCAATGTCTGCCTGGCTTTTACGGGATACAATGTTGAATCGGTTGGAATAATACCCCTGTCGTACTTCCAATAGAAATCGCGTAAGGTGGTATCTGTATCTGTTAAAAAACTGATACTCTTATCTTCCCGGTTCCTGATCTTCGAAATGTCTTCAAAAGAATTAACCAAAGGTTTATCCATGGATTTCATCACCATGGAATCTTTGGCTATTGAGGATGCGCTGGAGGGTTTCATTTCTGCAGTGAAATGTTTTACGCTATCAATGGAAATATCACATTTATCGATACCATAAAACCAACCCCGCCAAAACCAGTCGAGATCTTCGCCACTAGCATCTTCGATGGTACGGAAAAGGTCGGCAGGTGTAGGGTGTTTAAATGCCCATCGACGAGCATATTCTTTAAATGCATAATCAAATAATTCACGTCCCATAATAGTTTCGCGAAGAATGTTTAACCCGGTAGCAGGCTTTGCGTACGCATTAGGGCCAAATTCGATTATATTTTCTGAATTGGTCATAATGGGCTCTAACTGATCCTTTGATAAAGACATATAATCAGTAATGGCCCAGGCGGGCCCACGACGGGAAGGAAACTTGTTGTCATACAATTCTTCTGTCAGGTATTGAACAAATGTATTAAGACCTTCATCCATCCAGCTCCACTGACGTTCATCACTGTTTATTATCATCGGGAAAAAATTATGGCCCACTTCATGAATAATAACTCCCAGCATTCCATATTTAGTAGCTTCGCTATAGGTGCCATCTTTTTCCGTTCTTCCATAATTAAAACATATCATGGGATACTCCATCCCGTTAGAAGCCTCAACGCTTTGGGCAACAGGATATGGATAAGGAATAGTGAATTTAGAATAAGATTTAAGAGTATGTGCTACTGCCTTGGTAGAAAACGTACGGTATAGACCATACGCTTCTTTTCCATAAAAACTCATGCACATTACTTTTTTCCCTTCCACATAAGCAGGCAGAGCATCCCAAATAAATTTTCTGCTGGAGGTCCATGCAAAATCCCTTACATTATCGGCTTTGAATATCCAGGTTTTCGTTTTCTTGCTTTTTTGTTTTTCAGCGGCCCTGGCTTCATCCAATGTGGCAATTTCCACTGGTTCTTTGGCCGTTTGCGCTTGAGTCCACCTGGAAAATTGCACGGGCGTTAATACCTGTGGATAATTCTGGCACTCGCCGGTAGATCCAACCACATGATCTGCTGGCACAGTCATTTGAACTTTATAATTACCAAAGGTTAAAGCAAATTCCCCTCGTCCGGTGAACTGGTGGTTTTGCCAACCCTGGAAATCACTATATACACAAAGGCGTGGATACCATTGCGCGATGGTAAATAAACTGTTACCATCTTCCGGGAACAACTCGTAACCACCCCTGCTGCCTGATTCTCGCTGCCTGTCAGGTATTTTATAGTTCCATCCGATATTGAATATAAATTTTTGACCTGGCTTCAGTACAGCAGGTAAGTCCAGGCGCATCATGGTTTTATTAATGGTATATCGAAGCGGTTTACCTAAAGCATCGGTGATATTAAGAATGTTTACACCGAGGTTATTCGCTTTTGTCTCCGATGTTAATTTTTCCAACATGCCATCCGTGGCACTATCTGGCATAGCGCTCGCATTTTGATAATTAGCATTTTTAGAATTGCTATGTTCGTTTTCATCTAATTGCAGCCAAAGATAATTTAGTTGATCAGGTGAGTTATTAAAATAGGTGATAGTTTCCCTGCCGTTTAGTTGCAGGTTTGCTTCATCCAATTCGCACTTGATATCATAATCGGCACGTTGTTGCCAGTATTTAGGGCCAGGCGCTCCACTGGCAGTACGATATTCATTTGGGGTAGGAAGTGCGGTGCCCAGTTGCTCGAACTTATTCCCATGGTCGGAGGTAGGATTGTTTTTAACGTCCTGTGCATAAACGGAAATTGTTGTTGTAATCCATAAAGTAAAAAAAATCTTTTTCATGTAATATCATTTTCTTTTAAGGAATTCTTTCAAAAACCATTTTCAAGGCAAGACTAAACACCGCCGCTGATAAAAATAATATCCATTCCCTTCTGTTCACTTTTAAAAGACGGATAAACAAATAAGCCAGCAATAAAAGAATAAATACGATTATGATCTGCCCAACTTCCAGGCCAACATTAAAGGCGAATAAACCTATCCCGATATTTTGGTCCTTAGCCAGGATGAACCTGATGGTGTTGGCAAATCCCATACCATGGATAAGCCCAAAAAAGAGCGCCAGATAATAGTTCATGCGAACAGATTTATTTCCAATCTTTTGTTGAAAAATATTGGAAAGGGCGGTTATAACAATCGTACAGGGAATAAGAAATTCTATCCATTTACCTGGAAAACGTATGATGTCGAAAACGCTCAGGGCGAGTGTTATTGAATGACCAATGGTAAATGCGGTTACCAGCACTAGCACCTGTTTCCAATCGGTTAATATATAAATAGCGGCAAGCACTATAATAAACAAGATATGGTCCAATGCGTCCAAACTAATAATATGATGCCAGCCTAAGCCGAAATAAAAGCTAAAATCTTGCATGTTCGTGAAGGTGTTGAAATTAATGCAGACATTTGTTATGAAAAAATTTCTTTTGTTAATGCTTCCATCAATATTTAAGAGGTCATCGTGGGTAATGCTGCTAATAGGTTCAGTATTTGTATTTTCTTCATATGTTCCTAAAGACGCTCCATATACCCATAATTTATCTCATCCATTTTTTGTTAGTGTTACCGAATTTAATCACAATCAAAAAGAAAAGATCGTAGAAATCAGTTGCAAAATGTTTGCAGATGATTTCGAAAATGCATTAAAGGCACAATACAAAACAGTGATAGATATAACACATCCCAAAGATCCTAAACAAGTGGAAAAATACGTGTTCGATTATCTGCAAAAACATATGCAGGTAAAGATAAATGGCAAACCGGTAATTTTTCAGTTCATTGGTTATGAAAAAGAAGAAGATGCGGTATGGGGTTATCTCCAGATAAATAATGTAGCGGTATTAAAAAAAATGGAGGTAACGAATAATATATTATATGAAACTAATAATATGCAAACAAGCATTATGCACGCAACTGCCGCTGGCACCCGTAAAAGCACCCGGCTGGTATTTCCGGATACAGTGGCAAGTTTTGAGTGGCAGTGATTAATGATTAATGTTTAATTGTTAATGGTTAATTGTTAACGTGTCAACTTATTTGCATGTTTTAGAATTTAAGTAACGTATTAATTAACAATTAACAATTAACCATTAACCATTATTATCACCCCTCCTCCATCTCGCTTTTGATCGTTTCAGAAATGGATACCAGCACTTTATCTATCCGCTGGTTGTCCATATCAATTACTTCAAAATTGAATCCCCTCCATTCTAATTTGTCGCCTGTTTTTGGAATGCGTTCTAATTGATGCAGGATAAAACCCGCCATAGTATCAAAATCCTGTTCTCCTTCGTTCATCCATTCAGTTTTACCAAACCGGGTAAGAAAATCATAAAACGGAATTTGCGCATCCACCAGGAAGGAGCCGTCATCCCGTAGAAGGATTTCATAGTCCTGCATATCAGTTTGCGGAATATCTCCTACTATAGCCTCGAGGATATCATTTAAGGTGATCATTCCCAGCAGGCTTCCATACTCATCTACAATAAAACAGGAATGTATCTGGGATTCCTTAAATTTTTCAATAACCTGGTAAGCCGAATTATTTTCGGGAACAAACATGGGTGGCTTCATGATATCCTTAAATAAAATCAGGTCGTCAGATACATAAAGATCTTTGATGGAAACCATTCCCTTAATATTATCAACCAATCCATCGCAGATAGGGTAAGCCGAATGGGGTTCCCCAATAATTTTTTCCTTGATCGATTTCTCGTTATCATTTATATCAAACCAGATGATATCGCTTCGGTGAGTCATGAGAGAGGTAATATTACGGTCACCCAGGTGAAACACCCTTTCAATAATTTCCTGTTCAGCTTCTTCAATGGTTCCCTGCTCGGTTCCTTCACTGATAATTGCTTTAATTTCATCTTCCGTAACCGAACTGTCTTTTTTGGACCTGACGTTGAAAAGTTTAAAGAAGAAATTAGTGAGATGTGTCAGCACCCATACTATTGGGTGCGTTACATTAGCAAAAAACCGCATTGGTTTGGCAACTCCCCTTGCGATGGTTTCGGCATAAATCATCCCGATACGTTTCGGTAATAATTCTCCAAACAAGATAGTAAGAAAAGTAACGATAATTACAATAATAACGGTAGAGATCGTGCTGGCATATTTTTGAAAAATTTCAATCCGTTCTATAAAAGGTTGTAATAATACGTTGAATTTTTCGGCAGAATAATAACCTGTTAAGATAGCAATCAGAGTAATGCCTATTTGGGCTGCAGACAAAAACACCTCGGGGTTCTCCGAAAGTGACAGCGCAACTTTAGCCCTTGTATCTCCACCCTTGGCAAAGGCCTCCAGCCGGGATTTACGTGCAGACACCAGGGCGATTTCAGACATTACAAATAAACCATTCACTACAATCAATACAAGTAGAATAAGAATTTCACTCATACGTTTTAGCCTCCTGATCGTTAATTATGTTGTTAATAATATGATATAGTACCCCAATCATTGGCAGACATTTATTAATAACACCCAGTATACAGGCATTTGGGTTGTTCAGCATCAATTTGTTTTTATTGGATTGATAATTAAAGTGATATATCTGTTAAACAATTTACTCATTCCATATCCCAGCAAACATCCTACCAAGGCACCACAAAATACGTCTACTGGGAAATGGACACCGACATAAACCTGCGCGTATGAAATAATGGCAGCCCATCCGAAGAAAAGAGTTATCCAGGCCGAGGTATAAGGTCGGAGCGTTGCATAAACAAATCCTGCAATACCAAAGTGGGTAGTTGCATGCGATGAAATAAAACTGGAACTCATAGGGCAATATTTTACCAAAAATCTCACCTGGGCTTCAATTCCCGGGGTGCGACAGGGTCTTAATCTGATGATATTTTCTTTAATTATATGGC
The DNA here is from genome assembly GCA_039921525.1 of Chitinophagaceae bacterium. Lineage (GTDB taxonomy): Bacteria > Bacteroidota > Bacteroidia > Chitinophagales > Chitinophagaceae > JADCRZ01. The sequence goes on from JBDSBP010000383.1 coordinate 40,812, forward strand.
TGCTTACAATATCGCAAAGTGATGCCGTACAGATAAGCGCAACAGCCCAGTACAAACCTTTTACTCCAAAATTTATCCAAACAAATAATAACAGGAATAAATAAAGGGGTATCCAGATTACGGATTCACGCAGAAGTGGAAAAAGGATATCAAAAAAATTTCCCGTCCATGTTCTGTTTATTTTGAAGAACAACCAAAGGTCGAATTGAATTATCCGGTCCAATGCACTCATTAACCTGAACTTGGTGATAGAATTTATTTGCAAAAATAGGTACTTAGCCGGCAATGATAAGTTTTATATTATTAATGCCTTATTTTGCTATTATGTTACGCATTCCCCGTTTAATTAAATGGATATTTATCCTGGACCTTTTTTTCCTGTTAATAATGACCCTTTTGCGATTAGGCGCCTGGTCATTTTTTAAAACCGGGCAGGTAACTTTTAATGAATCTACACCTGCATTTATCCTTGGAATACGATACGATGCGAGGATTGTTGGTGTTTTCTCATTATTAATTCTTTTGTTTGGCAGCATACCTGCTATACACCCGTTTCATTCTGCAGGGGGTAAAAAGATATGGCTCTTTTTTACCGGTTTATTCAGTTGCATATTGATCATTTTGTACGTATTTGATTTTTTACACTTTCGTTACCTTTCTCAACGGTTGAATGCCAGTGCATTAACCTATCTGGAGGATGCAAAGATCTCTTCGGCTATGGTTTGGCAAACCTATCCTGTAATTAGAATTCTGCTCGGAATTGTAATTAGTATATTTTTTTTTATATGGATTAATGGATCTTTTTACAGGAAAATAGCACGATGCCGTGAAATTACTCCCAAAGCCCGGCGTGTATTTTGGTTTATTACCTGCTTCTTAATATTTGCCCTGGCTACATTTGGAAGAATAGGCCAATATCCGTTACGATGGAGCGATGCTTTTAGTACCGGCAGCGATTTCGAGGCAAATATTGCCCTTAATCCATTTCAATCTTTTTTAAGCACGCTGAGTTTCCGCTCCTCTACTTTTGATAAAATGAAGGTGCAGCAATATTATCCCTTAATGGCTGACTATTTGGGCGTAGATAAACCGGATCCGCTAAATCTAAACTTTGAACGGTCTAATGTAAAACGAGACAGCGGTATAACCACAAAGCCAAATATTGTGATTGTAATCTGTGAATCATTTAGCGCTTACAAAAGTTCAATGTGGGGAAACCCGCTAAATACCACTCCATTTTTCGATTCGCTGTGCAAGCAGGGGATCTTTTTTGATAAATGTTTTACCCCACATTTTGGCACCGCCCGCGGTGTTTGGGCTACCGTTACAGGAATTCCCGATGTGACTACTGTTAAAACTGCTAGCAGAAATCCGGCGATGGTAGACCAGCATTCTATAATCAACGATTTTACCAGCTACGAAAAATTTTATTTTTTAGGTGGTAGCACAAGTTGGGCAAATATTCGCGGATTGCTTACCAATAATATAAAAAACCTTCATCTGTATGAAGAGGGTGCGTATAATGCACCCAAAATGGACGTTTGGGGCATCAGCGATAAAAATTTATTCCTGGAGGCTAACAAGGTATTGAGTCAACAACGATCTCCGTTTATTGCCGTTATTCAAACAGCCGATAATCATCGTCCATATAGTATCTCGCCTGAAGACTTGCATGAGTTTTCCCGGGTTAACCTACCCACAGACTCCATTAATAAATACGGATTTGAATCTAACGATGAATTGAATGCCTTCCGTTACACAGATTTCGGGTTTAGAAAATTTATAACTGCAGCCAGGCAGTCTCCATATTTTGACAACACTATTTTTGTTTTTGTAGGTGACCATGGCATTAATGGGAATGCGGCTGACATGTTTCCACGTTCCTGGACCGATAACGGATTAACAAGCTATCATGTGCCTCTATTATTCTATTCCCCTAAACTTCTGTCGGCCGTGCGTTTGCATGAACTGGCGTCACAGGTTGACCTGCTACCAACCGTTGCGGGTCTTGCCAATATTAATTACACCAATACCACGCTGGGAAGGGACCTTCTTCAGAAAGAAAAAAAGCCAGCCATGGCTTTTATAATGGATCATAATAACAATAATATCGGTGTGATTAAAGGAAATTATTTTTATACCAGGCAGCCCTCCGGCAATAAAGAAGACCTTGTATGGGCCGATTTCTTACAAAAGGAATCGGGTATTGCCAATGACTCGATAAAGGGTGCTTACCGGGAGTTGACCAGTGCAATTTTTGAAACAGCCAGGTATATGCTGTTGAATAATAATAAGAAGTGACAAGAGCTATCAGCTGTCAGCTATCGGCTATCAGCATATTAACCAGAAATGGGTCGAATTTATTGTTGAATTAATCAATTGTAATTAAGTTTGCAACAGGGAGCAATGCTGACAGCCGATAACCGACAGCTGATAGGTATTCTCACACCTTCTTAGCAATCATAATCAGCCTCGGTGATTTTTTTACATCATACCCATTAAACTGGTAATCCCCAAAAACTTCCTGTATCTGGAGGTGGTGGAACGCGAACATATCGTTGAAATCGCCTAAAGTAAACTTTGCCACTTTTTCCTGGAACACCAATGGTTCTTCCAATAGTTCATCTTCCACCAAAATTTTTTTATAGAAATGTGTTTCATCGAACCACTTCGTAAGATGAAAATTTACCCCATCAATTTCTTTGTCGGCTTTATGTACCAGGTGATCCTCTGCATAATGTACGTTTAGATAATCGAGTACAAATATTCCATTAGGCTTCAGGGAATTAGCAATGGTGCGAATAGCATTATAATGTTCTCTTTCGGTTCTGAAATATCCAAAACTGGTAAAGAAATTATAGGAATAGTTGAAATAATTGATCCAGAATGGCAGGCGCATATCATGCTCAAAAAAATGCAGGTTATCTGATTCGTATTTGCTGGCCTGAAGGATGTTTTCGAACGATAAGTCAATGCCCGTAACATCAAATCCAAAAGAGGCCATTATCTTGGCGTGCCGCCCTCTGCCACATGCTACATCCATCATGTAAGAACCCGCAGGCGGAAGAAGGTATTCTATTAATTGGTTAATAAAATCTGCTGCCTCCTTGTCATCCCTTTTGAAATACAATAAGTGATAATATGGAGAACTGAACCAGACTTTGAACCAATTGCCGGGAACGTCCATAATGATTTTTGTTCAAATGTAGGTGCGAAATTTTAATTTGGCTAAAAATGATAGGAAAGAAGTTCATAGCTAACAGTAAAGTAAACCAGTGTTTCTTAAAGTATTAAGACATTTCTGTACATAATTGCGTATTCATATAACACTGGCTTTTTAATATAATACCGATATTTCTCACTAACTACTTTTCTTTCCTTCCTTATTATTCTTATTTTTGGCGTTAATTAAACCTTAGGACTTGTGGCATTGATCAAAAGTATATCAGGCATACGTGGAACCATCGGCGGAATACCTGGCGAAAATTTAACACCTCTCGATATCATCAAATTTACCGCGGCTTATGGAACCTGGCTAAAAGAAAAAAACAATGCTGTAAAGGTAGTGGTGGGAAGGGATGGCCGAATCAGCGGAGAAATGGTTCAAAACCTTGTTGTGAACACGTTGCTGGGATTGGGATTGAATGTGATAAACCTGGGACTTTCTACTACACCAACCGTTGAATTAACCGTGGTCTGGGAAGAAGCCAGCGGAGGAATAATTATTACTGCCAGTCATAATCCCAAAGAATGGAATGCCTTAAAATTACTCAATTACAAAGGTGAATTTCTTTCTGCCGAGGATGGGGTTTTTATCCTGGATAATGCCGCAGCAGGAAACTTTTCTTTTGCTTCAGTAGATAAATTGGGATCAGCAATCGCCGATGACTCAGGTCTTGAGAAACATATACAGGCGATATTAAATTATCCACTTGTAGATCAGCCCGCCATCCAATCAAATAAATACAAGGTTGTGGTAGATGCCATAAATTCAACCGGTGCTCTATTTGTTCCTCCTTTATTAAAAGCTTTGGGGGTTGAAGAGGTTATCCTGATAAATGGCGAGGTTACGGGAAAGTTTGCCCATAATCCGGAACCGTTGCCGGAAAACCTGGCTGCCTTAAGTACGGCGGTAAAAAAGCAAAAAGCGTCTTTTGGTATTGCCGTTGATCCCGATGTTGACAGGCTTTGCTTCGTATGTGAAGATGGCAGTATGTTTGGCGAGGAATTTACTTTGGTAGCAGTGGCTGATTATATACTAAGCAAAAAGCCTGGCAACACAGTAAGTAATATGAGCAGCACCAAAGCGTTAAAAGAAATCACGCTTAAACACGGGGGCCAATATTTTCCTTCAGCAGTAGGTGAGGTGAATGTGGTGGCCAAAATGAAAGAAGTGGATGCCGTAATTGGCGGCGAAGGGAACGGTGGCATTATAGTTCCTGATTTTCATTATGGACGCGATGCATTAATTGGTATCGGTCTGTTTTTGAGCGCTTTCGCCTCACATAAAAATGGCCTTAAATCTTTCCGTTCGAAATATCCTGATTATTTTATTTCGAAAAATAAAATAGAACTCGAAAATGGCATCGATGTAAAAGCAATCCTTGAAAAAATAAAAGAAAAATATGGCAGGCAGCCAATCAACACGGAGGATGGTTTAAAAATTGAGTTTGACTCAGACTGGGTTCATCTAAGAACTTCCAATACCGAACCCATTATACGGATCTATGCCGAAAGTAATTTTGAAACAACTGCCAATAACATTGCCATGAGGCTTATGCAGGACATTAAAGAATTCCTTTAAGAATGAAAGCATTTAGTTATGAGGTATGAGGTTTGAGGTTTGA
>JBDSBP010000384.1:0-2528 GCA_039921525.1 Chitinophagaceae bacterium
GCCAGGAAAAATCAATTACAGGTATCCATGACTGATAACATTATTGATTATGCGAAGATTATCGAAAACCTGCAAAACCTAGACCTGTTTATCGAGGACTACCTGTATGAAGTCTATAAGGAAGCAAGGCCACAACAATTCCTTTCCCCCGGATGTCGCTGCAAGTAATCTGCCAGACTTTTTCAATTTGCCTGCCTTCCCTTTTTTCGTTGTTACCAGTATAACCCCACCCGAGGCTCTTGCTCCATAAATCGCAGCGGAGGCAGCATCCCTAAGAACTGACACACTCTCAATATCGTTCGGATTTAAACTATTCAACGACGTGGCAATGCCATCGACGATAACTAAAGGGTCATTTCCCGAAAACGTACTCACCCCCCGGATTTTTGTATTAAAAGTTTCGTTTCCGGGTTGGCCGCCGGTTTGATTAACAAATAGCCCGGGTACCTGCCCCTGTAACGCCTGCAAGACATTAGTAACCGGCCGGTTTTCAATGTCTTTTGCATCAACCGTTCCGACCGCGCCGATTAAATTGATCTTTTTCTGCGTGCCATATCCTACCACTACCACATCATCCATTGCTGACACGGCATTTACCAGGCTGATGCCAATTTGTGATTCACCTTTTACAGGTACTTCCTGCTTTTGAAACCCTATAAATGAAACCACTAATATCGCGTTGTCAGAAACTTCCAGAGAAAATTTACCAGAGGCATCCGAACTTGTTCCAACTGTGCTTCCTTTGACCATAACGGTAACGCCTTGTAAAAGATTTCCGTTTTCATTTTTTACAGTACCGGTGACATTCCTTTTAGCCGACTGCGAAAAAACACTTGATGGAATCTGAACACTAAGCAACACCAAAAAGAGCATAAAAATGTTCGGGGTTATAAAGGTATTTAACCTGGTTTTCGAAATAGTAAATCCGCAGTTACGTAAAATCTTTTCCATGGAAAGCAGTTTAGTTAGTTAATGAATTTATTCTTATTTGAAAAACACCAATGTCGTTTGAGGCTGGTAGTTGGTACTATTTCCAATCGTAATCAAATCGCCAAAACAAATTTCCTTTATTTAGTGAGTCAAATAATCCGGATTCTTATCCAGCTATTGTATTATCTTATCATATTTTTTCGGTTGCTTGTAAATGGAAATCTAACTGGTGTGATGTTAATCCTAAGTTGATGATTTTGCTATCAGCCATCAGCTATCAGGAGGAAAACGTACCCTGCGTTAGTTTCCTGAAAGTTGCCATCCCCGCTAATTTTAATCACGGCCGCAAATTCCCTCCCAGCTATTTGAGTAGCTACACGAAGCATGTCGACCATAGTACCATGTTTATCCACTACCGCATTACCTTCCAGCCAGCCCCCAAAATCACCGTTTAAATAAGTAGAATCAAATGGTTTTTCTTCACTTGATGTCCAACTCGATGCATTTAATAAATCACTGTTTACAGGAGCTGATAACATGAAGGCGTGGAACATCCTGGCCCATAAGGCTGACGGGCCGGTTGCATGCTCCATAGCACGCCAAACTCTTCCATTATAAACAACTACCGGAGTTGGAGCAGTATGATAACGGCCTTCTCGCAATAATCCATTTCATTACTTGTGGGATCGCTCCATGTAATGCCATTGTCTAGGGACTTCCTGATAATTAGATTTCCATATTCGTGAAAAGTACCGATTATGTACAGAGCATTATTGAGCGTAAACAGTGTTGACCAAAACTGCCCGTTTATCTCTGATATTTTTGTCCACGATCGTCCTTTGTCGGCAGATCGAAAAACCCATGTAATCGCCCTTGTGCGTTCCGTTGCTTTCGGGCCAAAGAAATCGTGAGATGCCATATAGTCTCCATTTGGAAGTATGCATATACTGGGTGAACCGATGTATTGACCGGATGCGGCAGCACGGTGGTCTATAATTATGCCCGGCATCTTTGAAGAATTTGTTTCCTGGCCTTTTAAAATATTTGCAACAAGGCATATTATCGAAAAAAACAAAAGATATTTTCCATTTTTCATTTTTGTAAAAGATTGATATTTAAAAGTAGAAATGAGATGTCCACTTTAAAGTGACGCTTTGGCTATCAGCCTTCAGCTGATAGCCAACTAAACCGACAGTTTATGAATTGACATTACAATAGTTACCTGATACAAATATTCCAAAAAATACCTCTATTATTTTTCGTTGTTATTATCTATTGATTGTATGATTTTATCATACATTACCTTTTTTCGAGGCATGACATTTGTTAATTTCGTAACTTTAATTGCCATTGAATTAATTATTCAACTGTATTTATGAAGCCCCACTTTCATAAGGTACCAATTCACGTCGAATCTTCTTTTAGTATCAGGCATGATGTTATCTTAAATTACAGTACCTATTTACATTATCACCGGGAATACGAATTACATTTTCTTATTAAGGGAGAAGGCCTGAGATTTGTCGGGGACAATATTAGCCATTTCGCCTCGGGGGAAATAATTATGTTAGGGGAGAATCTACCACATGGCTGGCATT
>JBDSBP010000385.1:0-6419 GCA_039921525.1 Chitinophagaceae bacterium
ATATAGCTGAGTTCACTGCTGAAAGCTGATAGCCGACTGCCTGTTCACTCATAATCAAACACCCTTCTCTCCTTACTGCTTTTATGAGACAGCTCAATTATTTTTACTACCTCCAGCGCGTCTTCTACCGGCACGGGACCTGGCGTTTGATTACGCAACGCATTAAAAACTCCTTCAAAATAATCAAGATAACTTCCTTGCAATGTAGGTATACGTTCACGAACAACTTTACCCTTTATAACAGTATGTAACAGGCCTTGTTCCGAATCAGGTTCTTTGCCCCAATCAGGTGTTCCCGGAGTTTTCCCTGCTTGTAACGAAGTTTCTTGTATATCAGCCCTGCTTTTAATAAAGGAACCGAGAGACCCATGTAAGATAAAAGCAGGTAAAGCCTCGCGAACCAGGTAGCTTGATTTGAGCTTAACTCTTAAATTTGTATAATATAATACCACTTCAAAATAGTCATCAACTTTTGAGATAGGTCTCACTATGCGAACATCTGCGAATATCGATATCGGTTTGCCGAATAACTGTAAGGCCTGGTCGATCAGGTGCGAACCCAGGTCGTACAATGAGCCGGTAGCTTCACCGGGAACTTCTTTATGTACCTTAGCACTTAACTCTTCCTTGAATCTGTCGAAATGAATCTCTACTTCCACAATTTCTCCTAAAACACCTTCCATTACTATCTTTTGAACGGTTTTAAAATCGCTGTCAAAGCGGCGATTATGAAAAACAGTAATTAATTTTCCTTTTTGTTTTGCCAGTTCGATAAGCTCCGCTGCTTCTTCGGAAGTAGTAGTAAAAGGTTTTTCAACCACCACGTTTTTATTTGCCAGCAGCGCTTTTTTCGTGTATTCGTAATGGGTATAATTGGGAGTATTCACTATCACCAGTTCTACCTCTTCATCCCCAAGCAATTCCTCCAGGGACCGGTAAATAATCACTTCCGGATACTTTTCTTTTGACAGTTGCTTTGTTCTTTCCCAAACTCCATGCAAAGTAAAGCCGGGATGTGCCTGGATGAATGGTGCGTGAAAAACCCATCCAGACATACCGAATGAGCAGAGTGCCGTTTTAATGGTTTGCATTTGTAATATTTAATGTATCATTGTTGCCTGATTTCCGTATGGAAGTTAATGGGTAATAGATTAATTTAAAAGTTTTTTAATTTGATCTTAATCTGCTATCAATTGCTGCACGGCCATATTTTTAATTTTATATATTTGATCATGAAAAAAACCACCTTCTTATCATATGGAAAGTTAGGCATCGTATTATTATTATTGGTAAGTATGGCCTGGCTTCCGGCTTCAAAAACAACTGATAGTAGACCCGTTAATGCTGTGTTTGCTAAAAAGAAGATCATTTTTATAGCGGGCGCCTGCAGCCATGGTCCTGGAGAACATGAACATAACGCAGGTTGCCGGTTACTGGCCGCCGAGTTAAATAAATATGTGGGTGACCAGGTGGAAGCTACTGTAATTCAAAAATGGCCGGCGGATACTACGGTGTTGGATCAGGCATCCAGTATCGTATTGTACATGGACGGGGAAGGAGGTCACCTCGCTTTGAAACACCTGGATCATTTAACCAAACTCATGAAAAAAGGGATCGGATTAACATGCTTGCATTATGCTGTTGAACTTCCAACAGAAACCGGCGGACCCGAGTTTAAAAACTGGTTAGGAGGATATTTCGAAACATTTTGGTCGGTTAACCCTACATGGGATGCCGACTTTAAAACGCTGCCAAAACATCCCGTTACCAACGGAGTTAAGCCATTTAAGGTGTATGACGAATGGTATTATCACATGCGTTTCCAGGACAATATGAAAAATGTTATACCCCTTCTGACAGCTATACCACCGGCATCTACTTTAGAGAGAAAAGATGGCCCTCATGAAGGCAATGAATTTGTTCGAAAGGAGCTTGGCAAACCACAACATGTTGCCTGGCTAACACAACGTGCTGATGGCGGAAGAGGATTTGGATTCACCGGTGGGCATTATCATAAAAACTGGGGAAATGAAAATTTCCGAAAAATTGTTTTGAACGGAATAATCTGGACAGCAAAAATAAATGTACCGTCGGCAGGCGTACCAACGCCTGCGCTTCCGGAGGCTGAGTTACAGGCTAATCTCGATAAAAAACCTTGTCCCAGGTAATTTATAATAACGCTCTTACGATCAACAATCAATCCTTACAAAAATCGATCATCATGAATTTTGGAATTAATACTTTTCTTTTTACATCCCCTTTTACAAACGAATCAGTAAACTTATTTCCCCAATTTAAAGCATGGGGGTTTGATTCCGTTGAAATAGCGTTGGAAGATGTCTCCCATATCGATCCGGCATTAATAAAAGAACACCTGGATAAAAATGGGCTGCTTTGTAAAACGCTTTGTGCTGCGATGGGGCCAGACCGTGACCTGCGTGGCACACCAGAACAGCAACAAACCGGGCTTGCTTACTTAAAAGGGTTGCTTGATGTAATGAATACCCTGGGCGCAGACATGTTGATCGGCCCGTTGTATTCTTCAGTGGGCAGAGCTGATGCAGTGCCGGCCGATGAATATAAAAAGCAATGGCAGTTAGTGGTTGGTCATCTTAAGAATGTTGCCAGCTATGCGCAGGAGCGTACCCTGAAATTGGGTATCGAACCACTTAATCGTTTTGAAACAGATTTTCTTAATACCGTTGACCAGGCTTTAAACCTGATCAGGGATATAGATAACCCGGTAGTTTTTCTTCACTACGATACTTTCCACATGAACATTGAAGAAAAACACCAGGGAAAGGCAATTGAAAAAGCAGGTAAAATCTTAGGCCATTTTCATGCCTGTGGTTGCGATAGGGGTACACCCGGTAACGATCACATTGACTGGCCTGGTATTTCAGTTGCTCTCAGGAATATCGGTTATGACAGAGGGGTAGTTATTGAATCTTTTACCACGGATGTAAAGGTGATTGCCAAAGCGGCCGCTATATGGCGTCAGATGGAACCCTCACAGGAAGCAATAGCCGCAGATGGAGTGAAGTTTTTGAGAAAGACCTTAGGTTGAAGATGGCTATCAGCCGTCAGCTATCAGCTTTAGTCGCCAGGATGGTCCGATGGTTCAATGGCAATAACTTGGAAGTTGTAAAAAAGACTTAGCTTAAACTTTAAAGTTGCAGTGGCATTGCAATCATTATAGTTTGATAAAAGGGTTATTTACTGGAGATGGTATTAAATGGAAGAGTTCCATTTTAAAGGTTAAACGTTGAACGTTGACCGTTGAACTAACGTTCCATGAATTTCCAAAACCTGTGGAATGATAAGCTGTTGTTCATCATTCACAATAACAAAATCACACAGGTTGATTTTTTCTTCTTCCGGCATTTGGTTTTGCATGCGGCGTTTAACCTCCGCGTCAGTTATGGAATCGCGTGCCATCACCCTTGCCATGCGTAGCTTACCCGGCGAAGAAACTCCTATCACATAATCCAGTTGTTTGTTGGAGCCACTTTCAAAAATCAGCGCAGCTTCTTTTATTGCATATGGAGTGGTTTGCATCTTCATCCATTGTTCGCCGTCGGCAATGGTAGCCGGATGTACAACGGAGTTGAGTAAACGCAGTTTTTCTGCATCCTTAAAAACGATGGAGGCGATATATGATCGGTTGAGCTTGCCCTTCTCATATGATTCTTCTCCAAATAGTGTTTTAATTTTTTCTCTTACCAACTCATCTTCATTCATGATTCTTTTGGCCTGCTCGTCGGCGTAATAAACCGGGATGCCCAGTACTTCGAATACTTTAGCAACTGTTGTCTTACCCGAGCCTATGCCACCGGTCAAACCTATAAGAAGCATAACGAGGTGAGGTATGACGTGTGAGGTATGAGGTATGAGGCAGGAAAATAAAACATACGCTGTAGTTGAAGATCTGTCGTAGTTCTCAATGAGGAAGATAAAAAATTATAGCTGGGAAAAAGTAAAAGTTTAAAAACCCATCAGCAATCAGCTTCCAGGTATCAATCCGTATGAGATCTTTGCTGAAAGCTGATGGCTGATAGCCGATAGCTATTTCTTATCAGTTATAACAGCTTTATTAAGTTGCTGGCTCCATTCAATAGAAATGGAACTCCTTTCCATTTTCAAATAACTGCCCGGATTTACTTCCAGTGAAATAGTTCCATCATCATTTACCTTATTGATGGTTCCATGAATGCCTGCAATAGTAACCACTTTATCGCCTCTCTGTAAGTTTTCCTGGAATTTTTTAGCATCCTTGGCTTTTTTGGCCTGTGGACGGATCATAAAAAAATAAAAAACCAATATCATTCCGCCCAATAAGAATAAGGTGTAATTACCGCTTGAGCCAGTAGGGGCAGCAGCTTGTAATAAAATCAGATAATTCATGTTTAATTTTTCTTTAATTTAATGTTATCAACTTTTTTTGTCAACTTCTACGGTAAAAACCAATTCATGGTGTTGAGTACCCTTTGTATTGGCAGATACAAAAATAGATTTATGTTGGGTTCCCACCCTGTTGTTACTATCGAATGCGCCTTTAATGGTTCCTTCCTTACCGGGTGCAACAGGTTCTGTAGGCGTTTCAGCTACTGTACAACCACAGCCCGGTTCAACTTTGCTGATAATTAACGGTTTTGTTCCGGTATTCTTAAAATGATAAACCACTTCAAGCTTTTGTCCTTCGGTAATCTTGCCAAAATCGATTGTTTGCTGTTGCCACTCGATGCTGGTAAATTGTGTGGAATCCGTTTGACTAGTATCTAGTGCAGTACTCTTGCTGGCGTCTTTTTGTTTACAACCCACCATACAAGCCACTACTATAAAAAGAAGAACCGGAAAACGCATAGTTTTTTTTGCAAAGGTAATGATTTAGAGCGTTCGGCTATCAGCTATCGGCTTTCAGCTATCGGCTATCGGCTATCGGCTATCAGCTATCAGCTATCGGCTATCAGCTATCAGCTTTTGGTAAAGATTTAAAAAAGTAGTAATATTCAATCATTTTAATTTTTTGATAAAAAATAGACCTATCTAACATTCCGGAATTATTTTATAGCTACCAACATTTATACCCATGCTGATAGCTGACAGCCCTTCCTCATAACTTCCTAAAATCTGTTTTATTCATGCTGTTATCTCTTACAAGGTCTTTATGAATATTATCTAAAATGCCATTTACAAACTGCCCGCTTTGAGGAGTACTATATTCTTTTGCAAGGTCAATATATTCATTGATGGTGACTTTGGGCGGTATGGTTTCAAAAAATAAAAACTCGCAAACGCCCATTTCCATAAGGATCATATCCAGTGTGGCGATCCTGTCGGGATCCCAGTTGTTCAGTTTAGGTTTTATGAGGCCAAGGGTTACTTCTTTCTTATCCAATACTGTCTGCAGCAGGTTTTTGGCGTAAAGCCACTTTTCGTTACTCAGCATTTCCTGGAAATTGTAACTCGCGGGCTTTTGCAGGTAATTCTGTATAAGCACAATAATCATATCACAATCATCTTCCCAGTTAGGAAACAATTCTTCCAGGTGAGAGATGTAATCTTCATTGGGTAATAAAAGGTTGTTAAGAATAAATGTAAGGATATCTTTTTCCCCTTTTTTATCTCTTCCTTCGATGGCGATATATTCAAGGTATTTGGGAGTTTGAACCAGTTCAAGATATATTTTACGAACAAGCTCTTTATCCAGGAGGTATTCCAGCTTATCGTCTTTAAGTGATTTTTGGTAAGATGCGTCCTCCAGGATGCGCCAGACCAGTTCGTTGCCGGCAGACTTTATATTTACGTGAAGGTCTTCCTTCGTGGGTAGATGCTTGGATGCTCTTTGAACCGCTGATTTTTCTGCATACCGGGCTACTTCGGTAACAAAAAATATGATATAAACAAAAAGTTGCCGGGTGTGTTCAAAATGTTTTTGAAGCGTTTTAACTTCCTGGCCGGGCTTTATGTCAAACTCCATCGTTTCGATGCTGTAAAGGGTCTGCATAACCTTTACCCGGATATTTCTTCTACTGATCATTCTAAAGAACTTGTTTTGAGGGTGCGAAGATAGGATTTTTTAGGTATGAGCAATCAGGTATGAGGTATGAGGTATGAGCTATGAGGTATGAGGAGAGATTTCATCAAATGTTTAATATTTATTTATATAATAGTTCGGAAAATCTTTCCATATTGACGCTCTTCTCGTAGTGGTTTTGCTCATACCTCATACCTCATACCTCATACCAGCGGCTGTACAAGCATGACAAATTATGAAAATTTGTCAATCCAACCCTTGCATTGTTGTCACTCTAAATACCATAACTGTCAATTTCCCCTATCAAACTGCCAAGAATTCCCCAATTTTACCTTCTTTAGCGGTTTGGTATGAAATTCGTTTAGCTTTGCACACCTAATAT
>JBDSBP010000386.1:0-7359 GCA_039921525.1 Chitinophagaceae bacterium
TTATTGTTTTTTATCATTTATTTCTCTTACCAGAAATTTGCGTCCGTATTGAAATACCTGTGCATTATCTTATTGGTTTACCTGGTTGTGCCATTCTTATCAAAGCAGGATTGGGGTGACATTGCCCCAAAGGGTTTATAAATATCCTGGTAGCGATTTTGGGTACTACCATTTCTCCTTATTTGTTTTTCTGGCAGGCTACTATGGAAGTAGAAAGCATGAAACATTCAAAATATCTTGTGGTAAACAAGCGATTGATTAATAAAATGCGCATGGATGTTGATTTCGGAATGCTCTTTTCAAACCTGGTAATGTTCTTCATGATCCTGACTGCCGGAACGGTGCTTTATAAAGGTGGGCTCCACCACATAGATAATGTTGAACAGGCTGCCAAATCTTTAGAGCCGCTCGCGGGCCAGGCGGCGTATTATCTTTTTGCAATAGGAGTGATCGGTACCGGATTTTTGGCGATACCGGTACTAAGCGGTTCGCTTTCCTACATCGTTTCTGAAACCTTTGGCCGGGAAGAAGGATTGGATAAAAAGTTTCATTAAGCCAGGCCCTTTTATATTGTAATTGTTTTTGCACTGGTGGGTGGGTTATTAATAAACTATATTGGCATAAGCCCTATAAAAGCACTTCTTTATTCAGCAATTTTATATGGCCTCACATCGCCGGTAATCATTGCCATCATATTGCATATCTCCAACAATAAAAAAGTAATGGGTGAATTCACTAATATTAAAAGATCTAACATTTTAGGAGTAGCCACCCTGGTGTTCATGACTGTATCGGCAGTATTTTTATTGTATTATCAATTTACAAGGTAGCGTTTTGATGTTCGCTGGTTCGTTAGCTCGAAAGTTCGCGTTGGTAGAGGAGATGTATTACTTTTATATTTAACCCCATCATAACCATGTATACATTCAGTGGCATCATCAAGTCATTCATATGGTCACTACTATTTATCATAATTTCCTTTTGTTTCTCTACATCATTGGCACAGCCTCCTGCCAAATTTAAAATAATCTCTTTTTATACCGCCCGTAACGATAAAGCACATATCAGTTTTGTACATGAGGCGCATAAATGGTTTTCAAAAATGGCCGATAGGTATAATTTTACGTATGATTCAACTAAAGATTGGAATAATCTTAATGCTACATTTTTATCCCAATATCGTGTAGTGATTTTTTTGGATACGCGTGCTGATAATCCTTTTCAACGGATAGCCTTTCAAAAATATATGGAGAACGGTGGTGCATGGATGGGTTTTCATTTTGCCGGCTTTGCATTAACTCCCTCAGACTTTCCTCAAAACTGGGATTGGTATCATAATGAATTCCTGGGAGCAGGTTCTTATGTAAGCAATACCTGGAGGTCGGTGTCTGCCATCTTACGTGTAGAAGACCCGAAGCACCCGGCTACCAAAGGTCTGCCCAAAACATTTAAATCATCGCCCAGTGAATGGTACAGATGGAGCAATGACCTGCGGACAAACCCTGCCATAGATATTTTGCTATCTATCGATTCTTGCAGCTTTCCACTTGGTACCGGCCCTAAGCTGCATGAGATCTGGCATAGCGGTTACTACCCGGTAGTATGGACCAATAAAAATTATAAAATGATCTATTTTAACATGGGCCATAATGACATTGATTATGAAAATAAAACCGATAGAGAATTGTCGTTCACCTTTAACAATGAAACACAGGATAAACTAATAATCAATGCACTTTTATGGTTAGGTAATGGGAAAAAGAAATAGATATTTTTAGCCATGGAAATTCGGTCCTGGCAAACTCAACCTATAAGGTTTAAAGAACGTGGTGCCGATCCTAAACACACAAACCTTATAGGTTTGCGGGGAGTAACTTATGCAGCGTTGATAATTGAATATTCAAAAAAGTTTGTGCAGGTAATAACGCCATTAGGATTACTCAAAAAAATACCGGCTCATTTATTAATGAACCGGTTTGATGTTAGTGGGTTTTTCATAGTTAATATTGTAATGATGTGTAATTAGTCAATTGTTAATCCTCAATGTTCAGCCGTAAAAGGAACTCTCAACTCTTCACTTTACCTCAGGTCCCAAACCAACGCACTGGCACCTAGTATTGCAGCATCAGATTCTTTCAGTTCGCTCAAAAGTAATTTTACTTTATTCCTGTAGATCGGCAGCAGGTTTTTTTCCATATGCTCCCGGGTAGGATTTAATATCATATCACCTGCGTTTATTACCCCGCCAAATAAAACAATGGCTTCGGGAGAAGAGAACTTAATAAAATTTGCCAATGCCTCTCCCAGGATCTGCCCGGTAAAACGATATACTTCCATGGCAATATCGTCTCCCTTCATTGCACATTCATACACTTTTTTCGAATTGATCTGTTCTATCGGGTGGTTTCTCAATAAACTTGGTTTATCAAGAGACGTGAGTAATTCTTTTGCCGTGATTGTAATACCCGTGGCTGATGCATAGGCTTCCAAAGAACCCTCTAAATCCGTTGACCAGTGTTTTCTTCCTCCATGACGAATGATGGTATGTCCCAACTCCCCGGCAAACCCGTCTGATCCGTAAACCAGTTGGCCATTCACGACAATACCACTGCCCACACCCGTTCCCAGGGTAATCATGATAAAATGTCTTAAGCCACGGGCTGCGCCATACATCATCTCCCCTTCTGCCGCGGCGTTAGCATCATTTGTCAAAGAACAGGGCTTGCCGAATTTCCTGCTGACCAGGTTGGCCAGTGGAACAATACCCTTCCAGTTTAAATTGGGAGCATGTTCAATTGAACCGTTAAGATAGTTACTGTTAGGTGCACCAATACCGATACCCCTGATATTTTCAGGTCCAACATCTTTAATCAAAGGAAGTAAGGTGTTGTATAATTCATCTACGAAATCTTCTACGTCCAGGAATTGATTTGTTCGTACGTTATCTCCCTTATATATAATTTCTCCACGGTGATTAACAATACCATATTTAGTACTTGTGCCACCAATATCAACCCCTATGGCAAGCTCGCTAACCGTTTCCATATTTAATTTCTATTTGTAATCTAAATGAATATCTGAAAGTATCGTTTTCAAGATATTTATTACTTCATTTCAATAAACGTATCGCAGTTATGCCCTTTTCAAAGCAATGAAAATTTACAACAAATTGTTAGATTTCGTATGGGGTCGTGACGGTTGTATTAAGTATGACTAACGATCCACAGGCGAATGATGAGGATATTTTTTTGTCGGCTGCTATAACATGGCAGACCGCAAAATTTTATCGCCTGTAGAGAACTACTTTTTATCTGTAGCACAATTATCTTACCATTTTTTATAATATTTACTGAAGAGCATACTACACCGGTTTTCAGCACACTCACACTGGCTTGGTTAGCCATCTGAATAGCTGGCGATGTACGATGTTCTACTTTGAATATTGTTGAAGTGGGTAAATTTTTACACGATAATTAAATATTGCAGGCAGCGGAGGCCAAACCCATCGCGTTTCTTTGCACCCTGGCGCCTTGTGGACAAAACAACCGGAAAGTCAAAAACTTTCGATAATTTTTCGCTGTTATACATTTTGAATTATATTTGATCGGATTACTTTTTTACTATCTGACAGAAGACAGGTGTGTTTGCAAATTCTATTGCCGAAACATTAGTCCTTGTTTTTGTTTATTAGTATTACCAGATGGTTTTAACTTGTGTTTCCGGTTGCTACTTCCATGAGAATAAAAAACTCGTGTTACTTAGGAAAATCTTTCAATTACTATAAAATCAGTTACATGAATCGCCGAAATATTCTTAAGGGCTTATCGCTGCTTCCTTTTACGGCCGCTGCAGGAACTACCCTGCAATTTTCGTCTGCCCTTGCCGCACCACCCGCTACCAAGCGCGATTTATTTAAAGAGCTTGGTGTAACGCCTGTAATTAATGCCAGCGTTACCATGACTTTTCTTTCGGGTTCTCTTATGTTGCCCGAGGTGATGGACGCAATTAATTCCACTTCGCATGATTTTGCCAATATGTTTGATCTGCAGGACAAAGTAGGCGCAAAAATAGCGGAGATGCTGCATTGCGAAGCCGCTATGGTTACGTCCGGCGCGGCATGCGCAATGTTATTAGGAACCACTGCATGCATTACCGGCACAGATCCTAAAAAGATCAAAGACATTCCCAACCTCCCCGAACCGCGCGCGGAAGTAATTATGCAAAAAAGTCACCGCTATCTTTTCGACCAGGCAATTACTACCACCGGTGCCAGGATCGTTGAAGTGGATGGCCCGGAAGAAATGGAGAAAGCCTTTAATTCCAATACGGTCATGGCCCTGTTCTTTAACGCTGCGGATAAGAGTAGTGTCACCTACGGGGATTTCCTGTCGATGTGTAAAAAACACAAGGTACCTTCATTCATCGATGCGGCGGCAGATGTGCCTCCTGTAGAAAACCTGTACAAATTTCAGAAAATGGGATTTGACCTCATTACCTTTTCAGGTGGAAAAATGATAAGAGGTCCCCAGAGCGCTGGTTTATTATTCGGACGAAAAGATCTGATCGAAGCCGCCAAATTAAATCATAGCCCGCATGAAGCGCCTATAGGCCGGCCGATGAAAGTAAATAAGGAAGAGATGTTTGGCATGTATGCCGCCCTGAAGTCTTACCTGGAAAGAGACCATAAAAAAGAATGGAACGATTGGATGGATAGAACCAAACGCATAGCGGCTATTTTAGAAAAAATCCCCACGGTAAAAACAGAAACAAAAGTGCCCGAAGGGCAAGCAAACATATTCCCTAGTCTACTGGTTCAATGGGACCCGGCAAAAATTAAAACAACGCCAAAGGATGTGCTCAAAGCATTAAAAGAAGGCACACCCAGCATTGTTGCCAACGGCAGGGGAAACATATTAAGCATCGGTGTTGTTCTGCTACGCCCCGACCAGGTGGATGTGGTAGCGAAGAGAGTGAAGCAGATTTTAGAACAAGCGGTTTGATTCAATTACGAATTACGAATTACGAGTTACGAGTTGTTGAGACCTTATTCGTAATAGTTACCCGTAATTCGTAATTCGTAATTGTTTCCCGTAATTGTTTCCCGTAATTCGAAATTGGTAATTTTTAATTCGTAATTAAATAAAACGTAGCATGAAGAAACTTTTAATTTTCTACTCTACCTTACTGTATTGCCTTCCCCTGTTCTCGCAATCTTATAATATTGTAATAAAAGACGGGCATGTTATTGATCCCAGGAACAATATCGACGCTGTGATGGACATTGCCATAACCAATGGCAAAATTGTACAGGTAGCTAAAAGCATTGATGCTAAAGGAGCCGCGCAGGTAGTGGATGCAAAGGGCATGTATGTTACACCTGGTTTAATCGACATACATACACACAACTTCTTTGGTGTTGAACCCGATCATGCCTATGAAAACGGGTTTTCTGCCTTACCTCCTGATGGATTTACTTTCCGCAACGGGGTAACAACGGTGGTTGATTGCGGAAGTTCCGGCTGGCGTACTTTCCCCACGTTTAAAGAGCAGACTATCGATAATTCTCAAACCCGTGTGCTGGCATTTTTGAATATTGTTGGTGAAGGTATGCGGCCTGCCTATGAACAAAATGCGAATGATATGGATTCCAAAATGTCTGCGCTGGTGGCCAGGCGTTACAGGAATTATATCGTGGGTTTTAAGGTCGCACATTATGAGGGCCACGAATGGACACCCGTAGATCGCGCAGTGGAAGCAGGCAAACTAGCGGGCGATATCCCCGTAATAGTAGACTTTGGCGGCAGTACGCCACCACTTTCGATTGAAGAATTATTTATGAAACATCTTCGTCCCGGCGATATTTTCACGCATTGCTTTGGCCAGTTGACAGGCAGGGAATTTATCGTGGATACGGCAACGAAAAAGGTAAAGCCCTTTGTATATGATGCCAGGAAGAGAGGGATTATTTTCGATGTGGGGTATGGCGGAATCAGCTTCGCATACTCACAGGCTATTCCCGCTGTTAAAGAAGGCTTTTATCCTAATTCTATCAGCACCGATATTCACATAGGAAGTATGAACAATGCCATGAAAGATATGCTTACGACCATGTCTAAATTTCTTGCCATGGGCATGGATCTAAAAGCAGTCATCACTGCCAGTACCTGGAACCCGGCAAAGGAAATAAAACACGAGGAACTAGGCAACCTGTCAGTGGGTTCGGATGCCGACGTAGCCATTTTAAGTATACGCGAAGGCAAATTTGGACTTTTCGATTATACAGGTTTTAAAATCCCCGCAACTAAAAGGCTTGAATGTGAATTGACAATAAGAGAAGGAAGAATTGTGTATGATTTTAATGGTATCGCTAACCCGATTTTTGTTCCAAGGAGAGCCTTTGCTTCTGACTCCGCGAGGGCCAGAGCGAGACGCGCCCAGCCGTGAGGGATAACACCGCTATCAGCTATCAGCCTGGATTTTCGGGTAAGGACATAAATAATACAGTTAGAATTTAATCTTTTAAAAAATAGTATTTCAAACAACGATAGCTGACAGCTGACAGCTGATAGCTGACAGCCAAATATAAAAACTATGAAACCTACCTGTTTTCTACTGGTTCTAATCTTAAACTGGCCTGGCCTGGCGGAACTAAATGCACAGACTATTTCTAAAGATGAGCTCATATTTCTTACTTCGGAATGGAAGGGTGAACGCTTTGCAGATGGTCGGCCAAAAATACCCGATACTCTTATTGCCCGTGCAAAGAACATCGGTATTGAAGAAGCCTGGCAGATACTGGGAAACGAAGGATACAATAACCAGTTCGAGCGAAACTGGAAGATGGTGCATGATGATGTGCCGGTTGTTGGCAGAGTAGTAACTGCATCCTTTATGCCCACAAGGCCCGACATCGAAAAAAATATTAAAGACCGGGGTAAGAAACAGGGCAGGATCGGCAATACTAATGCCTGGCCCATCGACGTGCTCACTAAAGGCGATGTTTATGTAGCCGACTGCTTTGGCAAGATTGACCAGGGCACTTTAATCGGTGATAATCTTGGTAATTCCATCTTCGCCAAAACGGGCAACGGCGTAATATTCGATGGTGCTGCGCGCGACCTTTCAGGCCTCGCTGAAATAAAAGGGTTCAACGCTTTTGTTCGCGATTTTGATCCTTCTTATTTAAAAGAAGTTGTGCTGATGGGATTGAATACCCCAATACGTATTGGCAAAGCTATTGTGTTACCAGGCGACCTGGTGATTTCTGAAAAAGAAGGTGTGCTTTTTATTCCGGCTCATTTAGCAGAGAAAGTTATCGCCACCGCAGAATTTATAGGTTTAAAAGATAAGTTTGGCCAT
>JBDSBP010000387.1:0-5032 GCA_039921525.1 Chitinophagaceae bacterium
TGCAATTTTGCTTTTTGAGTTTTTCTCATTTCAAAGATTTGCAAAGCAAGATAAGCAATATTATTTGCAATGTTAATTTAAGAACGATATACTAGTTCCTCATTCAAGACCTTTGAGGTCTCAAAAGACCTCACAGGTCGAACCGTTTTTTAGTCGGCTCCAACAAAATTTATGAGACCTTACAAGCTTAACTAAATGACTTTGGGCTGAAGCCCTGGGGTATTAATAAAGCAATATGGATTGACAACATTATAGTATCGAATCTGCTTCTATGAACAAAATGTATTGAAAATTAGTGCTTTTTGGTCAGCCCTTGGATCATAACGCTGGTTATTGGGTTAAGTTATATAGAAGGTATATAAAGCTCTTGCAGACAAGTACAATTCTTCAAAAACAAAGATTAACTTAGTTTATGCAAAGTAAGAAAAATCTCAAAGGGCAAGTTCCTTTTGATTGTTGGTGAGACTTATCTTTGTTAAGAAAGGTACATTTTGAAAACAACTTTCACTCAAAATAACGAACCAATGATTTCAGTAACCATTAATCAAAAAACACATCAGCTTGATGTTAATCCTGACATGCCTTTGTTGTGGGTGCTTAGAGATACGTTAGGATTGGTAGGTACCAAGTACGGTTGTGGTATTGCCCAGTGCGGTGCATGTGTGGTGCATTTGAATGGGGAGGCGGTACGTTCCTGCGTCACTAAGATAAGCCGCGCATCCGGGCAAAAGATTACTACCATCGAAGGACTGTCTCTAACCCAGGATCATCCGCTTCAGAAGGCCTGGTTGGAGGTAGATGTTCCCCAATGCGGTTATTGCCAATCAGGACAGATTATGTCCGCAGCCGTATTGTTAAAAGAAAAACCAAACCCCACCGATGAGGACATTGACGATTCAATGTCTGGCAATTTGTGTCGTTGCGGAACTTACCTGCGCATTCGCAAAGCGATTCACCTGGCAGCAGAAATGCAAAGAAAGGGTTCCAAAAAATAAATGGTATCCAGGAAGTGCCGCAAAAAAAACGCACCATAATCAGATATACAATCGGCATAGAGATCGTTTTTTAGCAAAACCTCTCTTCATCGGTATGTTGAATAAATTTTTTCATTGAAAAATAGTATTTAAATGAGATTACTACATTTTCTCCCAAAAAAAATGACGGTCGTTCCGTTGTTTATCATTGCGTTGATTGGCGTGAGTGCTTTTCGTTTGGAAGAGAAAAAAGAAAGTGAACCTTATCCAGGCTTGACGTTGCCAGAAAAAAATCGCCTGGCTTCCGTGCAGGCATTTGGAGAGGTATACAAGGTGTTGAAGAGCCCCAGGTGTATGAACTGCCATCCCGCTGGAGATGTTCCATTGCAGGGTGACGACAGCCACCTTCACCAGATGGCTCCAAAAAGGGGCAAGGATGGCAAGGGAGTATACGCTATGAAGTGTGCTAACTGTCATCAGCCAACCAACACGCCCGGCTTGCATACTCCACCGGGAAATCCAAAATGGGCCCTGCCACCTGCAGACATGAAAATGGTGTTTGAAGGAAGAAGCGCAAGAGAGCTTGCCTTGCAGATTATGGACTTCAAACAAAATGGACACAAAACAAAGGAAATGTTGATAGAACATGCCCGTGACATACTTGTAAAAGCGGGATGGAACATGGGCGAGGGGCGCAAGCCGCCTCCACTACGTTACGATGAGTTTGTAGTCGCCTGGGATACCTGGATTAAAACAGGTGGCGCCGCTCCTGAATAATAGGTTTCTTATAAAATTTATTCGGGATTGTCACTTAATCTGCGGCTGAAAAATGACGCTTTGGCTATCAGCCTTCAGCTATCAGCTATCAGGAGGAAATTATTTCTCTCATTGTTTTCCTGACAGCTGATAGCCGATAGCTGATAGCCGACAGCTGATAGCCAACACAACCTCGTACTTAACACAAGCAAACAAAAACGCCTTCACTATGACAAAAATAAAAACGCACATTAACCGAAGATCATTCCTTAAAGCTTCTGCCCTGGCAGGCGGAGGCTTCATGCTCAACTTCAGCTGGCTTGCAGGTGTTGGTGCCCCTGTTGATACTGCTGCTGAAGATCAAAATCAGGATCTGTCAGTGTTAAACAGCTATATAAAGATCGCGAAAAACGGTACCATCACCCTGATGTCGGCTAATCCTGAATTTGGTTCGAACGTAAAGACATCATTACCCATGATCGTTGCTGAAGAATTGGACGTTGATTGGAAAAGTGTTGTCGTGGAGCAGGCAGATTTTTACCCGGAGAGATTCCAGCGCCAGTTCACGGGTGGAAGTATGGGAGTAAGCCTGGCATGGAAACCACTACGAACTGCGGGTGCTACTGCGAGGCAGATGTTGATAATGGCCGCTGCGACTGAATGGGGCGTGCCTATGGCCGAAATCACGACAGACGCTGGTATTTTATACCATAAGAGTTCTGGCAAAAAGGCAACCTATGGCGAAATGGCATCTAATGCAGCGCAGGTTGCAGTACCAAAAGAAGTTACGTTAAAACCTATCAAAGACTTCAAGATCATCCGTACTTCGAAAAAAAATGTGGATGGAAAAAGGATTGTCTCGGGCAAACCACTTTTTGGAATGGATTATCAGAAAGAAGGGATGTTGATCGCCATGATCGAGCATCCACCGGCTTTCGGTATGAGAGTAAAATCTGTGAATGATTCCGCGGCCAGGGCAATGCCTGGCATCAAAGACGTCTTTTCTATCAAGACACTTCCAGACGACTACACCCGAAATGGTTTTGATACCACCACCTTTACAGAGATCGTTGTGGTGGCGGGCAAAAATACCTGGGAAGTTATGCAGGCAAAAAAAGCGCTGAAGGTTGAATGGGAACCCATTTCGGATACAGTGATAACGGTGCAGGGCCGAAGTGGAACTGCAAAGCAGACCATTCCTGGTGGATTGGAAAGCACAGAAGTGCACCAGGCGAAAATGGCTGAAATGTCAAAGAAGCCCGGTAATGAACTTCGAAAGGATGGTGATCCGGAAACGGCTTTTAAAAATGCTGCCAAAGTAATTGAACGAACATATAACGGACCGTTTCTTGCGCACAATACCATGGAGCCCGTGAATTGTTTTGCGCATGTGACGGAAGATCATGCGGAAATATATGGGCCTACCCAGGCCCCTGAGTTCATTTTGCAAACGCTCGCTGCACGTTTGAAACTTCCTAAAGAAAAAATTCATATAAAGCTTGCACGCATGGGTGGTGGGTTCGGACTAAGGGCCTATTGTCATCATATGGTGGAAGCTGCAGTAATTTCTCAAACCTTAAAAGCACCTGTGAAATTAATTTACACGCGTGAGGATGATATGACCTATGGAATATATCGACCAACATATTCTACTACTTACAGAGCCGGTTTAGATGAGCATAATAACCTGGTTGCTTTGCATGTGCGTGGCGGAGGAATTCCCGAAGGGGCGGTGCATGCCAACCGTTTTCCTGCTGGCGCAGTAGATAATTATCTTGCTGAAGGCTGGCAGCTACCTTCGAACATTACCATCGGTGCTTTTCGTGCACCAGGTTCAAATTTTGCCGCCTGTGCCGAGCAGTCGTTCCTTGATGAGTTGGCTGAACTCGCAGGTAAGGATCCGATAGACTTCCGCCTGGAACTTTTGGAACGTGCCAGGAAAACACCTGTGGGTACTAAAAATGATTACATCGCAGACAGGTATGCCGGAGTGCTGAAACTGGTGCGTGAGAAATCAAACTGGGATAAGCCTTTGCCAAATAATATTCACCGGGGTGTATCTGCCTATTTTTGTCATAATACATATGTAGCCCATGTGCTGGAGTTGGAAATAGTAGATAACAATCCGGTCGTTCATAAGGTGTATGCGGCAGTTGACTGTGGTATAGTAGTGAATCCAGACGCTGCGATCAATATGGGTGAAGGAGCCATTGTGGATGGAATAGGCAATGCCTTTTTTGGTGAAATGACTTTTATTGACGGAGTTCCACAGAAGAAGAACTTCAACAGCTACCGGATGATCAGGAACAACGAAGCCCCCAAAGCCATCGAGATCTATTTTGTGCAAAACGATGAAAACCCAACCGGGCTGGGAGAGCCGCTTTTTCCACCGACATTTGCTGCAGTAGCAAACGCTTTATATAAAGCAACCGGGCAGCGTTTTTATAACCAGCCGTTTGGAAAAGATATTAATGTTAAGAGACCGGCTTAAAAGAGGGTGTACTAACACTATAAAAATTATTTGGATGGCAGGTAAAAGGCAATATAACGGGTTGGATGAAATCGAATACATTGGTACGCAAAAATAAAAGAACGCTCGCACAGGTTAAAAGTGATATTGACATGACTATTCTATATATAAGAGCAAAAAAAGGAAGTGGTATTCCCGTGCTCGAAACGATAACAAGTCGATTTGCAAAATAATTTCTGTAATTTATGATTTGAGTTTTAAGATTTTACAGTAACATCTTATCACTGTCGCCGGGGGCGGCGTTTTGATTACTGTTAGTTAACAAACCGGATCATAATTTACGTCAATTTTTCTTCCAGCAAACCTTTCCAGGTTACAAATCCTTTCTTTGCGTCTGGGTAATCATGGACGACTCTTGTAAAATTAGTACGCTAGGTTTCTAAAAAGGATTGTCTTCTTTTTAGTTTAATATCTTACAATATAACTTCTATTTCACCAAGTGTAATTCGTAAAGATTCCCTAGTTTTATCAGGGTGCCATATATAGGTTGCCTCTTCGCTATCGAGTGTTTCCAATATAACATGATATTTTTTTTTACCGGTCAGCAAGAATATTTGTGGTGGCATATCAAAACCCGCATTAAGCACTTCTATACCAGTACATGATGAAATTTATTTTAATTGCCACCTTTTATGTCTTACAAAGCCTCCTTGTTTAAACGCTCTTTAATTTTATTGGCTGTACGCTGCATTGCTTTAATAATACTAGCCTTGTAAGCAGGAGTAACCCGGCTGTCGGGAAGAAAAACACTAAGGCTCGCAATGACTTGTTT
>JBDSBP010000388.1:0-7587 GCA_039921525.1 Chitinophagaceae bacterium
GAGATACACGGAGGCGCTCTGTGAAACTCCGTGCCTTCTCCGTGTAGCTCTGTGTAATATATTTGCTGCCCAGACATGCGACAGAACCAACAGAATAACTTCATGACTTGTCAAAGTAGAATTAATAATTAACAATTAATAATTAATAATTAATCCGCTCCTTGCCATAACGCCCCTCCTATGCTGTTGCGTGTTGCACCGGTAACAGATGCCAGTACATTATACTCTTCCCGCCAGCGAAGAACGCCAATTAGTGCCATGATAAGCGCTTCCTTAAAGTTTATTATATTTTTTTCCGGTACTATAACTTCAATGTTCAAATCATACAGCCTTTGCTGCATGCGGCTTACTAAAAAGGAATTGAATGCACCTCCACCGGTCACTAATAAACGATGGCTTTGTGATGTTGCAAATACGTCTTCTTTCAGGATAGCGGATACAGATTTGGTTACCTGGATAGCGATATGTTCAACATAAGTGCGCAGTGCGTCGCGGGTAGAAAGCTTGTAGCGTTGGATAAGAGGGAAAACAATATCTGTCCCGAAATCATTTGCCAACGATTTCGGGTATCCCTTACCGTAATATTCAAAATCGTTGAGTGCTTTCAATAATCCTTTATCTGATTCTCCGCTGGCTGCCATATTACCGTTTTCATCATATTCTTTCCCTTCTGTCGCTACAAGCATATTTAAAATACGGTTAGCGGCACATATATCAAAGGCAATATAATCTTCTTCTATTTTAGCCGACAGGTTTGCTATACCACCCAGGTTAAGCAACAGGTTGTAATCAGATAACAGTAACTTTTCACCGATGGGCACAATGGGTGCGCCTTGCCCGCCTAAAGCGATATCCATGGCGCGAAGATCAGAGACCACAGGAAGACAGGTCACGGCAGCAATGGCGGCGCCGTCTCCTAACTGGGCGGTCATTTTACTGGAAGGGACATGAAAAGTGGTGTGGCCATGCGATGCGATAAGATCTACTTTATGATGCAGCTCAAAGATCTCAATAAAATGATTCACCTGTTCACCCAGGTAATGCCCGTATGCGGTATGTAACAACTGATAATTCAGGGCACTTAAAGATATGGCGTTTTGCAGTTGTTCTTTCCATTCCGCCGGGTACGTATAACAACCCGCATTAATTATTTCAAAACCCCATTTACCGGCGGTTTCCTGGAAATGTGCGTACACAATATCCAATCCATCCAGGGAACTACCACTCATAAGACCGATTGCTTTATAAACCATTGGCTGAGATGTTTAATCGTAAAAAGCGAAAATAGGTAATGTTCAGCAACGACAGGGCTACGAGAAGAAGGTTTAAAGGTTATGGTTCAACGATTAAAGTTGGGTCTCAGGGTTGTGAAACTTTGAACTTTAAACTTTGAACTTTAAACTCTTAATGTTGTATTTTAGACAATAATTTGACAGCTTAAAAATTCTTTAATGGTTATAAATTTAAGTGATAAATATTCGTTGTTAAGCGAATGGGTAAGTGAAATTCGTGATGTGGAAGTACAAAAGGACCGTATGCGTTTTCGCCGTAACCTTGAGCGTATTGGCGAAGTAGCCGCCTTTGAAATTAGCAAACAACTCGAATATGTTGAAAAAGAAATTGAAACACCCCTGGGCATTTCTATTTGCAAAACGTTAAAAGCACAGCCCGTACTGGCTACCATTCTTCGTGCAGGACTGCCATTGCACCAGGGACTTCTAAATTATTTCGACAAGGCGGACAATGCTTTTATTTCCGCCTACCGGAAACATAATAAAGATGGGACCTTTGATATCAGCCTCGATTATATTTCTTGCCCCGAACTGGAAAACAGGATCGTGATCATTTCCGATCCCATGTTAGCTACAGGGTCGTCCCTGGTAAAAACTATCCAGTATTTAAGAGAAGAAGGACATCCATCAGCTATTCACATAGTTGCAGCCATTGCCTGTACCGTAGGTATTGAATATGTGCATCGCACAGAACCGGGAATAAAAATCTGGTGCGGCGCCATTGATGATGAACTGACCGCTAAAGGTTTTATCGTGCCTGGACTTGGCGATGCGGGGGACCTTGCTTATGGTACTAAAGTGCAGATCTGATTATAATTTTATTTAAATTATTTTATTACAAGGTAATTTTGTATTTTGAGAAATTCCTTGTGAGCAAAATGAAAAAAAATTTTCTTGTATTTTTTTGCGTAGCCTTATTTAAACTGAATTCCCTCGCACAGGATCCGGGATTTTCCCAATTCTTTGCTTCTCCCCTGACGCTCAATCCCGCATTAACCGGAAAATTTGATGGAATTGTTCGGGTTGCCGGTAATTATCGCGACCAATGGCCTGCTATTAGCAAAGCATTTATCACTTCCACCGTATCAATCGACATGAGAATTTTAGATGGCCGGTTACCGCAAGGTGATACCTGGGGTGTGGGACTAATGGGAATGACAGATAAGACTGCTAATGGAATTCTTACCAGTAATTATATTTCCTTTTCAACAGCCTATCATAAGGGACTGGATGAGGAAGGATTGCAGCAGATAGGAGTGGGATTCCAGGGAACATATGGCGGTAAACGACTGGATGGCGGTAAATTAAATTTTGAAGAAGAACTGGATCAGTTTGGTGGATGGACAAATCCTACCGGCGAACCCATAAATGGCCAATTGATAACGGTAAATTACATGGATGTAAATGCCGGCATGCTCTACAACGGTTCTACAAATGGATATAACAACTTTTACCTGGGAGCTTCCTTTTACCATATTAACCGGCCAAAAGAAAGTTTTAATGGAATTTATTACTTGCTAAATCCACGTTTTACCATGCATGGCGGTGGATATTTCCCGATTGCCGATAATGCCATTCTTCACCTGAGCGCCGTTCATAGTCGGCAGGCAGGTGCCACCAATACTGTTATTGGAGGTGCCGTGGCACTTAATGCCAATAATGATATGGAGCATCCTACCAATCTTTACTTTGGCTCCTGGCTTCGTTTAGGCGATGCCGTTATACCATACATCGGACTGGAATTCTCTGATTTTCGTTTAGGTGCCACCTATGATGTTAATGTATCCAGTTTAAAAACAGCGTCTCAAAGCCGTGGCGGGCTGGAAGTATCTCTTATTTACATCAAACGCCACCCGGAAGGCCGGAAGAATATTCCCTGCCCCAAATTTTAAGCAGAATTCACAGGATTTACAGAATTAGCAGAATTGAAAATCCTGGCCTTCGTAAAGAATTAATTCTTGCGACACTTTACATTCTGCAAATTCTATTCATTCTGTGAATTCTGCTTCAGACAAAATAATTCGGCTAATTCTGTTTAATTCTGTGAATTCTGCTCACGAAGGGATTATCTTTTAGATAAAACCTGTACAACAATTTTGCATCTTCTCCGGCATAATCAACACCTATGCGGGGTGAAGCAATAATGCTTGATTCTTCCACTACAAACCTGTCATCTGCAATAAATATCTCATTGCCCAGTAATGAATATCCCGTGTGTTTGGTTTGAATGCCTAATGCTTTGGTAACATTTCCCGGGCCCTTGCCTATGGTTTTATTGGAGGTTGTTTTATGAAACCTTTCCATCATTATCTCCTTTCCCTGAACCGGTTCAATGCCGCGGATCAAAATTGCATGGGGAATACCATGATCATTTGTAACCACATTGAACATGTGATGGATTCCATAACACAGGTACACATACGCAAATCCGCCCGCTCCAAAAATCACTTCCGTACGCCTGGTTCTTCTTCCTCTAAAAGCATGTGAAGCTTTGTCAACTATACCATTATATGCTTCTGCTTCCACAATTCTGCCGCTCGTCAATACCCCTTCAAACCGCGTTACCAGTAATTTTCCCAATAGCTCTTTAGCGATTGTAAGCACATCGTCCCGCTGGTAAAAAGATATTGGTAATTTCTTCATATTTAAATTTTTTCGCAGTGTGTGCACTCAATGTAATAAATTTATGAATTCAAAAATTTATTACCCTTTGCTTAAAGAAATTGTAATAGCTATTGAATCATATTTCCGCGCTCATCAATTCATTAGCAAACATCGCTTATGGAAGTGGATTGTTCTGCCTGGCATATTATACATGTTGTTATTCTGTGCAGGTATGTATTTCTTCATTATCTCATCGAATGGCGCTGTGTCTTACCTGAGCGACCTCATCGGCATTGACCGTTGGTTACAACAACAAAAAAGCGGCTTACTTTCTTTTATTTTTGTAATGGGTGGTATTATGGTGCGACTCATTTTGGTATTTTTTTATTTTTCCCTTTTCAAATTTCTCTTTCTAATTATTGGATCACCTCTGTTTACTTACCTGAGTGAAAAAACAGAAACCATACTGGAGGGAAAAGAACTCCCCTTTAGTTATATTCAACTATTTAAAGATATGGCCAGGGGTGTTAAGCTGGCTTTGCGAAATACGGTATGGCAGACTGTTTACATGGTGTTTGTACTGATTCTTTCTTTCATTCCTTTAATTGGATGGATAACACCTATCATTGCCTTATTTATCGAATGTTATTATTATGGTTTTTCTATGATGGACTATAGCTGCGAAAGGCATAAACTGTCGTCATCCGAAAGCGTAGCGTTTATCAGCAATCAAAAAGGACTGGCTATAGGAAATGGATTAATATTTTATCTTATGCATATCATCCCAATAATCGGATGGGTGCTTGCTCCCGCGTACGCGGTTGTAGCGGCAACTTTAAGTTTATATCATCAAAAAAAAGAAGTGTTATGGCCAGTGCAGCAATAGGACAGGTTTTATTGATTCCCACATTCTTAGACGAGGGAAATCTGCAGGTGTTACCTGCTTATATCCTGGATGCCGTAAAAAGTTGCCAGGTTTTTTTTGTTGAAAACGAACGTAGCGCCCGTAGATATTTAAAACAATTATGGAAGGAGATGGTGATTGATAACTATGAATGGCACCCTATTCACAAGGCGGAAGATGGTTTAAGAGATACGTTCAGAAAATTATTACAGAGAGGCATGACTATCGGAATCATTAGTGAAGCCGGCTGCCCCGGTGTTGCCGATCCCGGGCAGTTATTGGTGGCCGTGGCACATTCTATGGGGGCAGTGGTTAAACCGCTTGTTGGTCCAAGTTCCATCCTGCTTGCACTAATGGCAAGTGGAATGAACGGCCAGCAATTCAGGTTTGATGGTTATTTACCTATTGATAATGCTGAACGCATGAAGGCTCTTAAAGAGATGGAAGAAGATTCATTGCGTACAAAAACCACACATATATTTATCGAGACACCCTACCGCAATAATCAAATTTTGGAAACCATCCTCAAAACCTGCTTACCGGCAACCAGGCTCTGTGTAGCCGTTGATATTACCAGCAGCCAGGAAGCTATCCTGACTAAAACAATAAACGACTGGAAGAAGAATATACCGGACATCAATAAACGCCCGGCTATATTCCTGCTCTATGCCGGATAGTTATTTTAATTCGCGCATTGCAAGAATACTATCCACAATAAAAACAGTATATCCCCGCCACGGAATGGATCCCCGGTATTCTTTGTAATGCAAATCAAAGTCTTTACCGCTATTGGCCATTAGCCTTTCTGCCACATCTTTCTTTTGGACAGAAAATTCAAATTCATAAGACTGAATGGTTCCTGGCTGACGGCTACGGATACCCGATTGTATCAGTTTGCCTTCATAGGTTTTAAAGATATCGCCCTTTTTAACCAGGTAGTTTAACTGTCCCGATTTTACCCCTTCGCCATACACATTAAAATACTTTATATAAATGACTATACCGCCAATTATAATTATACTCAGCACCGTGATGACCAGAAACTTTCTCATATTTGAAATTTAATTTTCATTTAAAAACTTTACAGGTCTTTTTGGAGACCTCGCGGAAAACCTGTGAGGTTTTGAAAACCTGACAGGTTTGTTTACAGTTCATACCTATCTACCATATAAATTAAAGCAGTCATATTTATGGCACCCAGCGCCAATTCACGATTGTTAACATTTTCGAAAATGTCGTTACGGGCATGATGCAAATCAAAATAACGTTGCGAATCAGGACGTAATTCAGACACAGGAATACCGGATTTCATGTTTAAGGGCGTCACATCCGAACCAGCGCCGCCATTTCCAAAATAATATACGCCATATGGTAAAAATAATGGCAACCATTCACGTGCCCTGGTTAGTTGAGCAGCCGACATTATGAAATCAAAACCCCTTGGAGTAAATCCACCATTATCACTCTCCAGTGCAAAAATATGTTTTTCATTTTTTTTGATGACTTCATCTGCGTATTTATTGCCACCGCGTAAACCGTTTTCTTCATTGGCAAATAGTACAACTCGTATTGAGTGTTTGGGCTTATAACCGGTTGCCTTAAGCGATCTTAACACTTCCATGGACTGCACACATCCGGCACCATCATCATGTGCACCTTCGGCGATATCCCATGAATCCAGGTGCCCACCCACAGTTATGTACTCATTCGGAAGTTCTGACCCGGTTAACTCACCAATTATATTGTGCCCAATAGTATCAGCCAAAAAATGAGCCATGGTTTTTATGTAAGCTTCTACTTTTTTTCCGGCTGAAAACAGGCGGTATAAGTTGTCCGCATCTTTTAGCCCCATCGCCACGGCGGGAATCTTCGGCAGGCTGGTATCATATATCGTGGCACCGGTATGAGGATTATTATCAGTCGATTCAGAAAGCGACCTTGTCATAATAGCCAATGCACCATACCTGGCGGCCCTGCTAGGACCCGATCGTCTATAAACGCCTGTTTCCCCGTATGCGTACCCCGTTTCTACATATCGCGGATTAAAAGACGCACTGTAAAAAACAATTTTTCCTTTAATTTCATCCTTGCGATTTTCCAATTCTTCGAAATCATGGATAAGAATAACCGCCGCTTTTATTCCTCCCATTCCCGTTCCTGATGTATTACCGATCGCCAATACATCGAGGGTAGCTTTTACCGGTTTGCCCTTTCCATCTTCGTATATTATCACTGCTTCATCTTTTCCTCCACGCACCCAGCGCGGTACCAGGCATTCCTGCAAATACACTTTATCTGCCCCCATATTTTTAAGTGTCTTTTCTGCCCATTCTTCTGCTTTATACATTCCGGATGAACCAGATAAGCGCGCTCCGATGGTTTTACATAAAACCCGCAGATTGTCGTACGCTTTGCCATTTACCAGTATTTCATCCGCTATCTTACGAATGAAAGATGAGTCAGTCATCTGCGCCACACAAGAACCACTTTTTAACAGTAATAAGAAAAGAAAAAGCCTAAACATGCAATTTTTTTTAAAGATAGTTAAACATTCTTAGCATGAAAGTAGTTAGTGATAGCAGTCAGCTATCGGCTATCAGCCACCGGCTCATTACTACAGATGATGATATTCAAAGTCAATATCAAATTCTTAATTTTTGAATAAGGATTATAAAGCTGATATTTGCCGGCTCATTTTAGCTGATAGCTGATAGCTGATAGCTGATAGCTGATAGCTGATAGCTGATAGCTGATAGCTGATAGCTGATAGCTGATAGCTGATAGCTG
>JBDSBP010000389.1:0-4391 GCA_039921525.1 Chitinophagaceae bacterium
TCTTCAGCTCCGGATCCACTGGACAGGCATTGTTGCAAAATCATACGGTTAGTAGTGGTATGATCATCAATACCGACCTGATATTGCCAGCTAACAAAAAAGATTCTATTGAAAAAATTATCGGTGCTGCGCCTGCGGAAGCTAAAAATAATATTGCCCGTCATAAATGGATCACGGATGCTTTTTTTAAGATAGGATTAGGTGATGATGCACCCCTGGTAAGTGCGATATGGTATTCTGATCCCGATGGCGCAGCTCACAGTAAAGGCATAGGTTCACCGGAGGCAAAAGAATCCATACGTATTGTGGATGAGCAATTCGGGCGCATTATCGCTACGCTTAAAGAAAAGAATCTTCTACAATTATTTAATATCATTATATCAGCCGATCATGGTTTTGTAACCTATGTTGGAAAAGAAAGTGTGAGCGATTTTTTAATTAAAAGTAGTTTAAAAGCAGGTGCCAAATCAGAAGATGTAGTGCTAGCGGGCGGTGCGATATATGTAAAGGATCATGATGCTGATAAGATACAGGCGATTGTAAGCGCGTTGCAATCACAGGAATGGATAGGCGCTATTTTTACCCGGGGGTCAAAACCGGGAGACATGAAGGGTTTAGTACCGGGCACGCTTTCCTTTGAAGCTATTCATTGGGATCATCCGCAACGTGCTGGCGATATTTTGGTGGATATGAATTGGAATGATAATAAAAACGAGCGGGGATATGCAGGTTCCAGTTTCTCGAAAGGAGTTGCCGGTCATGGCAGTTTAAGTAAGTATGAAGTGCATATCGCTTTATTGGCTTCAGGGCCATCTTTCAAAAAAAATTACATGAGCGAAGTGCCTACATCTAACGTCGACATAACTCCTACTATACTTCATCTTCAACACATGCCTGTGCCCGCCGGTATGGATGGCAGGGTGATGCAGGAACTGCTGACAGAACAAACTAACCAGGCTATACCGGTAGTAAAAGAGGAAACCATTGAGACATCGGCTAACTACGCTGGGGGAAAGTATTCGCTTTTCCTTAAGAGATCCATCGTTGGAAAGTATAATTACGTAAATTATTCATTAGTAAAAAGAAATTTATGATTACTGCAACCATTCCTTTGAATCTCCGTATTTATAAGGAGGAACGTTTAATCAGGCATCCTTTATGAAGGAGGTTATGTAAGATTCAACAAATTTTAAACATCTAAACATGGCGATTAAAATTGGATGACCTATTAAACATAGTGAAAGGTTGTATCTCGAATGATCATAAGTATCAGAAGATGATTTATGAAAAGTATCGGGGGTTTGCGCTAAAAACGGTTTTCCGGTATATTTATATTTATGAAAGGGCAACGGATGTTATGAATGATGGATTCGTGAAATTGTTCCAGCATTTTTCCAGTTTCAAATGGCAGGAGGTTGATGACCTGGAAAAAATGCTGATGGGCTGGATTCGCCGGATAATGATCAATACTGCCATTGATGAATTGCGAAAAGCGAAAATGGTTCCTGAAATTGGCGGAATCCCGGAGTATGTGTGGGAGGTTACCGACAATAGCCAGCAGGCCGATCAGCTCATGCTGTACAAAGATCTGATCATTTGTATTAAAAGGTTACCACCTCAGTACCGGGTCGTTTTTAATATGTATGTTATCGATGGGTACTCACATTATGAAATTGCCGATACCATGCAATTTTCAGTTGGTAATTCAAAATCAACGTTGTCAAGAGCGAGAGCGCTATTGCAAAAATTTATAAAGCAAGAAGAGGGGGCGATAGTATGGAGCCTTTAGATCATGATATGGATGATTTGCTACGCAAAGCGGCAGCTGATTACCCACTTAACGAGGGTGAAAGTGATTGGGATAAACTATCTGCCAGGCTATCAGAAATTCCTGTTGAACCCGAGGTTGCTCAACGGAAAAATTTCCGGTATTATTTCCTGCTAATATTTGCCCTGGTGCTGTTCCTGGTTTTAGGTGGATTATTTTATTACGATAGGCACCGCAATGAATTAATGAATGAAACTAAATACACCCGTTCAACGAGTGATTCCATACAAGCACAGGTTTTTGAAAAAAATAGTAATAAGAATGATATCACTGTTCAGTCAAATGACAAAATTATTTCGCAGAAATCAACTGATCTCGTAGAAAGTAAAGTCCCGATCCGCAGAATTATCCAAAGCAGCGGGGATAAGTTTCCAACAATTGTTAAATCACCAGGCTCGATAAAAAATTCGCCTGGAAAAGAAAGACCACCAGGAGAAACAACAGATTATTTTTCATTTATAGCTGAAAATAAGTCTGGGGGTACTGATAAAGCGATAACAGAATCAGCGTATGTTTTAAAGAGTAGCCGGGTAAAAGCTTTGCCAGTGATACTACAATATGCTATTCCAGAGCCGGCACTGCGTCTCACACCTATTAGAATTCAAAGTAATCATCTTCAAAGTCAGAAGGGCCTGTATATCGGATTTAATGGCGGACCCGAATTAAGTAAGGTAGGTTCGCAGACTATCGCCAGGACAGGTTATCATGTAGGGGTGTTATTAGGCTATAGGTTCAATACAAAACTGAGTGTTGAGTCGGGAATAATGGTGGGTAAAAAGAAGTATTATAGTATGGGTGAATTTTTCAGCATGAGTAAGATTGCTTCGACTATGCCACTGGGTATGGAGATCGTTAACGTTGATGGTCAAAGTTCTCAATTGGAAATCCCGCTTACCTTGAAATACGACTTCCTACAGCGGACGCAATCACGATTTTTTTTTACGGCAGGGGTAGTGTCTTACGTCTACCTGCAGGAGAAAAATCATTACCAGACAAAATTGAACGGTGTGGAGGAAAACCAGATGGGCATGTATAAGGAGGATCACTTTTCTCTAACATCAGAATTGCAGATCAGCGGGGGATATGAACATACTTTGGGAAAATCGGTCCGATTTAGAATTGAGCCCTATAAAAAAATCCCGCTCAAAAAAAGCGGCATGGGCAGTATGTCAGTATTTAGCTCTGGTGTTAACATAGCGCTGATACGTTCCTTCGGGAAGTAGGTGTGTGAGGTGTGAGGTTGTGAACCATCAGCAAACTAAGAAATAGATATAATTGAAAGATTTCTCTAGGTACAATAGCTGAAGTTTATTGTTCTAAAATATAAAATGGTTATTAGCTCATACCTGATAGTTCATAGCTCAAACCTGATAACTCAAACCTAATATTCATCAACATAAAAAAAACATACAATGCGTAAAGTCATCAACATTTTATCTATTACTATTATTGCAATGGCAGGAAGTTTTTTGATCTCCTGCAACAAATTAAATGAAATTTTTAACCCCAAAGACCATATGGATAATATGGGTTTTGTGTATACCATGGGTAATGGTGCAGATAAGAATACCGTGCTGGTATATAAACAGGATGCTAATGGCAAACTCAGCTTTGGCACGGTATATAATTCCGGCGGCAAGGGATTGGGCAAGGGGCTGGGGTCACAGGGTGCGTTGATATTGGACAAAGCCAGTATGATGCTGTATGCAGTTAACGCTGGCGACAATACGATATCATCTTTTAAAGTGGCAAGCAATGGAACGCTTCAACTGCATCAAACAATAGGTTCGGGTGGTACCATGCCGATAAGTTTATCGGTATACAAATCATGGTTGTACGTTGTGAATGGTGGTGGAAATATATGTGGGTTTAAAGTTTCCGGTATGGGTGATTTATCCATGATACCAGGTTCCATGCAAAAATTAAGCAACGGCGATGCGGGTCCGGCTGAAATTTTATTTCAACCTGATGGATCACATTTGGTAGTGACGGAGAAAAATACCAATAAAATATGCACCTTCAAAGTTAACAGCATGGGTGTAGCAGAAGCCCCCGTGGTTAATCCTGCCTACGCGGAAACCCCTTTTGGTTTTGTTATTGCAGGAGTCAACCAATTGATCATTACAAATGCTTTTGGTGGCGCTGCGGGGAAATCAGTAATCAGTTCGCTCTCTGTTGGAGACAATGGGGTCACCGGTTTAACCAGTTCAGTTCCTAACATGCAAACTTCTGTGTGCTGGATAACGCTTACCAAAGATGAAGACTATGCTTATGTAACAAACACCAGTAGTAATACCATCTCCTCGCTTCATATTGGAGCCAAAAACAGGCTGGAACTTGTGGACGCAACTGCTGCTAAAACGGGCACTGCACCAATAGATATTATCGTAAGCAGTGATGCCAAATTCATATTTAACGTGAATTCAATGTCTCGATCAATTAGCGGATACAAGATAATGCCAACAGGTGGTTTGAAGAATGTGAGTGAGGTGATGGATCTTCCGGCTTCTGCTGCGGGACTTGCGGTTTATTGACATTAGGTATGAGGTGGGAGGTGTGAGGA
>JBDSBP010000390.1:0-44098 GCA_039921525.1 Chitinophagaceae bacterium
GAAAGCTGATAGCCGATAGCTGAAAGCTTTCTTTTCAAAACATAATCGCAGAACTTCTATATTGTTTGTAAACTTGCAGCGTAGATCTGCAAGAAGGGAAATAATACCATTCAAATTACTTTATGAAGATGGACAAAAAGCCCATTATTATCACCATTGATGGTTGGAGTAGTTGTGGCAAAAGTACTTTGGCCAAAGAACTGGCCAAAGCATTAAATTATGTTTATATAGATAGCGGCGCAATGTACCGGGCTATTACTTTATACTTTTTACGCAATCATATTGACTGGACAAAAAAAAGATCCGTGGAAACAGCGTTGCAAAGTATTAACCTTGAATTCAGGTTCAATGACAACAGGCAACAAAGCGAGATGTATCTGAACGATGAAAATGTGGAGTATGTAATACGGGATATGGTGGTAGCAGAGAAAGTTAGCGAGGTGGCAGCCATCCGGGAGGTTCGTTCATTTGCTGTTGCCCAGCAAAGAAAAATGGGTGATACGAAGGGTATAGTGATGGATGGCAGAGATATCGGCACGGTGGTATTCCCCCAGGCGGAACTAAAAATTTTTATGACTGCCGACAGTGCTGTCAGGGTGGAACGAAGATTCAGGGAACTGTATGAAAAGAATCCAACTATTACCATCGAAGAAGTAAATCACAACCTGGCAATGCGCGATTACATAGACTCGAACAGGGAAATTAGCCCACTACGCAAGGCGCCGGATGCCATTGAACTCGATAATACCAACCTGAGCATGGAGCAACAATTCCAGATTGCCATCAAATGGGCAAAAGATCGGATAAAATAAAAAAAACCCTTATCGGGTTATAAGGGTCTGAATATATTATTAATATATTTTATGTACGTTCTATCTTAAAAAAAGGATTTCCCGGTATTTGGGCAGAGTCCATTCTTTATCATCAACTAACAGCTCTAATTTATCAACATGATAACGAATAGACTCAAAAAATTCACCCTTAACGCTGTCGCAATACGCAATTGCTCTATCGCGGTTATTCTCAATAGCATTGGCTTTCTTTCTGGCTTCAATCATTTTCTCCACTCCGTCGCTAACCGCTGCAATATGCTCTGAAATCTTCGTCAGAATTTGTTTTTGATTAGCATATGCATCTTCAGGCATCCCTATGTCCATTAAACCTTTAATATTCTCTATCAGTGTATTCTGATATTTAATAGCTCCCGGTAAAATATTGCTCGTGGCCAGTTCGCCCATCATCCTGGCTTCTATCTGTACTTTCTTGATATATTTTTCTACCTCAATCTCATAACGTGCTTCCAGTTCAGAATGTGAATACACATTGTTACTTTCAAACAGGCTCTTTGCTTTATCTGTAATCATCGCATCTAGCGCAAGCGGAGTGGTTTTTATATTAGGCAAACCACGTTTTTCGGCTTCGGCAGCCCACTCATCACTATAGTTATTCCCTTCAAATAAAACCTTCTTGCTGCTTACAATATATTCCCGGATAACGTGAATAATGGCGATTTCTTTTTTATCACCCTTTTCAATTAAAGCATCTACATCTTTTTTGAATTTCTTCAGCGTTTCAGCCAGGATAGTATTCAGGGTAGTCATTGGGTTCGCGCAGTTTGCTGTAGATCCAACCGCTCTGAATTCAAATTTGTTGCCGGTGAAAGCAAAGGGAGATGTCCTGTTTCTATCTGTATTATCCAGCAATAGTTCGGGAATACTCCGATGGAGATCCAATTTTAATATTGCTTCATCCTGTTCATCAAATTTATCACCAACTCTTGCCTGAACATCGTCCAGTACTTTAGTAAGGTATTGACCGATGAAAACCGATATGATGGCAGGGGGAGCTTCATTGGCACCAAGCCTGTAATCATTACCCGCACCGGCGATGGATGCTCTTAAAAGATCCGCGTAATCACAAACCGCTTTAATGGTATTAACAAAAAATGTCAGGAACATCAGGTTGGTTTTCGGTGTCTTACCGGGAGCAAGCAGGTTTACGCCTGTATCGGTAGACATACTCCAGTTGTTATGCTTGCCACTTCCATTGATTCCCGCAAATGGTTTTTCGTGTAATAATACTCTTAAACTATGCCTGCGGGCAACCCTGTCCATAATGTCCATCAGCAGTGTATTATGATCAACCGCAACACTTACTTCTTCATATATGGGCGCACATTCGAACTGGGCGGGAGCTACCTCATTGTGACGGGTACGTAATGGAATGCCTAATTTATAACCCTCGTTCTCAAAATCTCTCATAAAAGCATAAATCCTTTCAGGGATGGAACCAAAATAATGATCCTCCAGCTGTTGCCCTTTGGCAGGACCATGACCAAAAACCGTTCTTCCACTCAATAACAGGTCAGGTCGTGCATTAAAAAACCCTTCATCTACCACAAAATATTCCTGTTCCCAGCCAAGGGTGGCAGTAACCTTTGTCACATTTTTATCAAAATAATTACAAACTTCTACAGCTGATCTGTTTAAGGATTCCAGGGCTTTTAAAAGTGGAGCCTTATAATCCAGTGATTCTCCCGTATAAGAAACGAAAATAGTAGGTATACATAGTGTTCTGCCTAAACCAATATCCATTATAAATGCAGGAGATGATGGGTCCCATGCTGTATATCCCCGTGCTTCAAAGGTTGCTCTCAATCCACCACTTGGAAAGGATGACGCATCCGGTTCCTGCTGAATAAGCGCCGCTCCGTCAAATTCTTCAATAGCAGTACCGTCACTTTTGATGGTAAAAAATGAATCATGTTTTTCAGCCGTTGTTCCTGTTAAAGGCTGAAACCAATGTGAATAATGCGTAACACCTTTCTTTTCCGCCCATTGACGCACACCGGAAGCTATCTGGTTGGCCATAACACGATCGATCTTTTTCCCACCTTTGATAGAAGTCACCAGGCTTTTATAGGCTTCATCACTTAATAATTCCCGGGCGGTTTTTAAGGTAAAAACATTTTCTCCGAATATACCCGTGATTTTGGTAGAGACCACCGTAACATCTTTGGAATGGTCAGAAAGATTATTGATAGCGTTTGATCGTAAAGACATGAGATGAAATTTTTTGAATTACGAAATAAAGGTAAATACCGCTAAAAAACAATTTTATTGAGTAAAGTTTAGCTTTTCATCGACGGATAAAGGTTAATATGAGGTTAATCAAGGTATTTCAAAAAAATTCATATAAAAAGTACGTATATTTTATTTTTTAATAGTCAGAGTTTTTTTTATTTTTTCTATATCTGCCGTTACCGCGAACACACAGAAGAATAAAAGCTCAAAAATGGCTTTGTATCGTACAAATGCGCCTGGGAACGGAACGGTATAACCGATTATAAGATAAGCGAAGAAGGCAGTAAAAACACAGGTAAGTATAACAGGATTTTGAAATACTTTCCGCCGGTTGCTCTTAAAAAATATACCTGTAAAAAAAACAAACAGGAAAAATAAGATGATATCTGCTGCAGAAATTAGTTGAAGCATACCCTTGCTTTCATATATATATGGTCGAAGAAATGAATGATTTAATGCCTGTGGTAATACCTGGAAGTAAGATGAAGCGGTTCCCTTAAGGCTGTCAAGAGGCAAACGGGTTTTAGCAGTCAGGCTTAAAAATTCATATTGACGTTGTGTTAGTTTTTCAGGAAGGCTCGGAAATCCAGGGACCTTTCCACTTATAAAGAAAAGAAAAATGCTCAGAACGTAAATTGTTAAAAAAGTTATGACACTGTTCCATTTAAATCTATTACTTAAAAACCAGGCAAGCAAAGAAGGCGCTATACACATGACCATAAAATTACGTAGCAGCAATAGCACTATTAATCCTGCCAAAAAGCAAACACTGTTGCAGATGAGACGTTTTTCCCGGCGTAGTATCCGTTCAAAGAAATATAATACCATGCAAATTGCAAGGAAAAGTATGCCTTCTTTACGAATGCCACTTAACCAGAAAACGCTCATTGGCAAATAAAAGATCACGCCGGTGAGTAAAGGAGAAGATTCGGGAAAATAATGCACTAACTGACGAAATAATAAAAGATTGCCTAAGTAAACCACGAAGCAAAATATCACTACGTTTACATAATAATGCCCAAAACTGAATACATTAAAAATGGCAAGCATTTTTATAAATAGAACTTCATCCAGCTTATTCCAAAATGAGCCGGTGGTATCATAAAATGCATCCAGTTTGGAACTACCCGTTGCTTTATTTCGAATATCCAGTAAAAAATCGAGAGGGTGATGTAACAGTTTTTGGTATTCAATCAACGAGAAATTATGATATTGCCAGGTATCATCTCCATTATAAAATTTGAAAAATAAAAATCCATAAGCCATGCCAAAAGCAACTTTGGTAATAAAGCTAAGTGTAACTTGCTTCGCAGACAGGTGATTTCTTCGGCTTCGTGAAATTTTCAGTAACCAGAAAATAAAAAAAACGCTGTAAAAAATAATCAACAGAAACGATACCATATTGATATATATACAGAATAAGTAGTTAAGGAATACTAAAACAAAAATACCGGAATTCTTGCCAGTATCAACCACCTATGAAAGAACAGTCGAAGGTTAAAAGAAGGATAGCTTTTGTTTCGCCCAACGCCTGGACAATGTATAATTTTCGCAGGGAAGTGTTGCAAAGTATTTTGCAAAATGGTTTCGAAATCATAATAATTGCTGGAAATGATAAGTATGCGGAGTTACTGGTTTCAATGGGATGCCTTTTCATACCGGTAACGATAAAAAACCATTCCCTGCGGCTTACGGATGACTTATTACTCTATTTACGACTAAGAAAAATTTATAAACAGTATCATCCTGATTTTATCTTTCATTATGTTGCTAAGCCTAATATCTACGGAACAATTGCTGCCAGGCTTTTGAATATTCCTTCGGTGGCAGTTATAACCGGGCTCGGCCATGCATTCAATAAAAATAACTTGTTAAAGGTACTCATCAAGAGATTGTACCAGTTCTCGCTACGATATGCGCACGAGGTTTGGTGTTTGAATGCGGATGATGCTGACTATTTTGTTCGTCATAAAATTGTTTCTATTCAAAAAATAAAAACATTACCAGGGGAGGGAGTAAACATTGAACATTTTAAAAAAGATTCAATACCCAGGAAGCAGCGGAACATTTTTACGTTTTTGATGTCGGCAAGGTTATTAAAAAGCAAAGGTGTCACTGAGTATGCGAATGCCGCTTTAATGTTGAATCAAAAAGACCTTCGTTTTCGTTGCCTTTTAGTGGGCGCCAGGGAACAGCATCCTGATGCCATTTCATCAACACTAATTACAAGGTGGCAACAGCAACCCGGTTTTTTTTACCTGGGGTTTATCGACGATATTCGAATTCATCTCGCGGAAGCCGATTGTTTCGTATACCCTTCTTATTACAATGAAGGAATACCCCGCAGTTTGCTGGAAGCCTGCAGCCTTGAACTGTCGGTTATAACAACAGATAACACAGGTTGCCGTAACCTGGTACAAGATGGCATTAATGGATTTTTATGTAATAAAAGGGATCCCGTAAGTCTGGCGGCTAAAATGGAAAAGATGATAAAGCTGGATTGTGATCAAAGAGTCTTGATGGGTGCCAGGAGTAGAAAGATAGTTGAAGCAAATTATAATATGGATATCGTAGTAACGTGTTATATCAGGCTTTTAAAAACTTACTTCGGATAACCTGGTAAATATTTTTGCAGATGCATCTCTTCAAAAACAGTTGCCCATTTGTAGGTAAGCATATCCGGCGTTGCAAAATTAAATTGTTCCAATTTTTTTGCAGATAAGTTATCAAACTGATCATCTATAAAATAAATGCCCGCATTCATATTCTGCGAGAACTCATTTACCCATCTATACCTGTTAGATATGACGTTGCAACCGGCCGCGCAATATTCCAGTAATTTTGTGGAGGGTTGAATGTTAAACGGATAAGCATTGGGAACATAATTTATTGCATAATGAGCCGTGGCTAATAAAGTTCTTAAAGAGGGTATTG
Source organism: Chitinophagaceae bacterium (assembly GCA_039921525.1). Classification (GTDB taxonomy): domain Bacteria; phylum Bacteroidota; class Bacteroidia; order Chitinophagales; family Chitinophagaceae; genus JADCRZ01. The sequence goes on from JBDSBP010000390.1 coordinate 6,018, forward strand.
GCACAGGCCTTTTAAAATGAATATTGGTGTTGGATTGAAATTGTTTCATAACGTGAGGCTCGTGTTTCCCTACCAGCAGGAAACTTGCTGAAGGAAACTTTAAAACAAAAGCTTGCAACCACTTATCTGTTTTCCTGGAAGTTAGTGCAGATCCGGCATAAATAAAATCGTATTCTTTGGGATAAATTACCCTTTCAAAAAAACAATCATGCACGCCCTGTCTTCGGGTGATCAGTGGAATATTGTCAATAGGAAATACAGTCCCCCTATGTTTGTAAGCCAGTGAAATCCTTAAGTCTGGTGTTGGATTGATAATTTTTTTTACCAGATCTTTTAGTTTTGCATAAGGCGGTGTTGAAGCCGAGCAATATTCATGAACGACAATCTTTTTTTTATTTTTTTTACTTAAATGCTTTTGGATGCCCATGAAGAACCAAAGAACATCAAATACTTCCATTTCTGTTTGAGAAGGATGTATTAAAGGAGTTGCTTGCATTCCCATAAGCTCAAAATAACTCTGATACGCTGTTATTTCAGGCATAAAACTTTTCCCGCTATGTATAAGTGCTATAGTAAGCATATTTGTAATTGAATCAGTAATATTGATTCGCAAAAGGTTAATGGTCACTTTCAGCTAACAACCATTCTCGGCATAAATTAGAAAGTCTTAATTGCAATGTATAAAAATAGAAGTATAAAATGGCTTTGGGAATAAGCGGTCTTCGTACTTTTGCGATTCTTATATTTTACCCCAATATGGAAGTAACAGTTAAAACGGCCGAAGAATTGCGCCTGACGGCAGATGAATTTGAATTGATTCGGAAAAACCTTGGCAGAAAACCCAATTTTACGGAACTGTGTGCTTTTTCTGCGATGTGGAGTGAACACTGCAGTTATAAAAACTCCATTAAATGGCTAAAAACATTGCCCCGGGATGGAAGTAAAATGTTAGTGAAAGCCGGCGATGAAAATGCAGGCTTGATGGATATTGGTGACGGTTTTGGAGTGGTATTTAAAATTGAATCGCACAATCACCCGTCTGCCATTGAACCATTCCAGGGGGCCGCTACCGGCGTAGGCGGAATTCATCGGGATATTTTTACAATGGGGGCAAGACCCATCGCAACGCTTAATTCACTTCGTTTTGGAAGCCTTAAAGAAGCAAAAACGCAGCATCTGCTCGCAGGAGTGGTGCATGGAATTGGTCATTATGGAAATTGTTTTGGAGTACCTACAGTAGGAGGTGAAATATATTTTGAGCAATGTTATCACACAAATCCTTTGGTGAACGCAATGAGCGTGGGTGTATTAAAATCGGGTGATACTATTTCAGCCACCGCGGTCGGCATAGGAAATCCGGTTTTTTTTGTCGGCAGCGCTACCGGCAAAGACGGTATTGGCGGAGCCTCCTTTGCATCTGCAAACATTACCGCTGAAAGCACGGAAGAACTGCCAGCAGTGCAGGTTGGCGATCCTTTCCAGGAAAAAAAATTATTGGAAGCCTGTCTAGAAGTAATCAAAACCGGCGCTGTATTAGGTATGCAGGATATGGGAGCAGCAGGAATTATATGCTCTACTGCAGAAATGAGCGCTAAGGGTGGCGTAGGCATGAGAATAGACCTGGATAAAGTTCCTGCAAGGCAGGCTAATATGAAAGCCTGGGAATTATTGCTAAGCGAAAGCCAGGAAAGAATGTTGATGGTTGTTGAAAAAGGTAAGGAAGAACAAGTTCTGCGCATTTTTGACAAATGGGATCTTCCTTGTGCTGAAATTGGTGAAGTTTCAGGTGATGGTATGCTGCGATTTTATATGAATGACAAGCTGGAAGCAGAATTGCCCGCCCACGATCTGGTGCTTGGCGGCGGTGCTCCCCAGTACGACCGGGAATATAGTGAACCTGGATATTTCAAAAAAATACAAAGTTTTAATCCTGATTCCATTGATATACCAGGTGATCTTAAATCAATAGCGGAACAGATCATTTCAATTCCCAATATCGCCTCCAAGCGCTGGATTTATAGGCAGTACGACAGCATGGTGGGAACCTCTAATACTTCTACCAATGAACCAACAGATGCTGCCGTGATATTGGCAAAAGGTACAAATAAAGCATTGGCAGTAACCACAGATTGTAATAGCCGGTATGTTTTTGCAGATCCTTACAAAGGTACCATGATAGCTGTGGCGGAAGCCGCGCGTAATATTGTTTGCAGTGGTGCCGAGCCATTAGGCGTAACCAATTGCCTGAATTTTGGTAATCCTTATAATCCACAGGTGTATTACCAGTTTGTTCAGGCCATTAAAGGAATGGGAGAAGCCTGCAGAAAATTTGATACTCCTGTAACCGGGGGCAATGTGAGCTTCTATAATCAGAATCCGGATGGGGCCGTATATCCAACCCCTACAATCGGTATGGTGGGACTTTTGCAAAAAGTGAAAGATAAAATGACGCTTGACTTCAAGGCGCCTGGTGACATAATATTTTTAATTGGTAAAAGCACCAACGATATTAACTCGTCGGAATATTTGCACAAAATAAGGGGTATAGAATTTAGTCCTGCTCCATATTTCAGCCTGGATGAAGAGTTTACTTTGCAGGAAAAAATAAGCAGCCTTATTAAGAACAAGCTCGTAGAGTCTGCTCATGATGTTAGTGAAGGCGGGTTATTTATAACATTGGTAGAATCTTGTTTTAACAGGAACCTGGGTATAGATGTTGTTGCCAGCGACTACATTATCCGGAAAGACGCTTACTGGTTTGGCGAATCGCAAAGCAGGGTGGTAGTAAGCGTGAAACCCACAAAACTTGAATCCTTCAGGAAAATAATGAACGATCATCCCTTCGAGGAGCTGGGGTTTGTAACAGCAGGCGCTATTGAAGTAGATGGAATGTACTGGGGTATCATCGATGATTGGAAGGAGAAATATGATACCGCTATAGAAAACTTATTGGCCGCTGATGAATCAGCAAATGCTTTAGCTATGATTTGAGTAATGAACCCATTTATGATTGATAAAAACGCAACTATATTAATTACAGGAGCTGCCGGTTTTATAGGTAGTTGTTTAACAGGCTATCTTAACAGTAAAGGATTTACGAAACTCATTTTAGTGGATGAATTTAGCCGTGTAGATAAAGAACAGAATCTTGCCTATAAGCAATTTTCCGAAAAAATTGAACGCGAACTTTTCTTTAACTGGCTATCTGCAGAAAAACCATCTATTGATTTTGCATTTCACATAGGGGCAAGAACAGATACCACTGAATTTGATTATGCTGTTCACCAGCATTTAAATGTGGAATATTCTCAACTTGTCTGGAATTACTGCACTCTTCATAAGATCCCCCTTGTGTATGCTTCTTCTGCTGCCACTTATGGCAACGGGGAATTAGGCTACAATGATAATCATGAAATCATAAATTCTTTACACCCGCTTAATCCTTATGGTATTTCAAAAAACGAATTCGACAAATGGGTATTACAACAGGACGCACAGCCTCCATTTTGGGCCGGATTAAAATTTTTTAATGTATATGGCCCCAACGAATACCATAAAAGAAGAATGGCCAGCGTAATCTTTCATTCTTTTCACCAGATAAAAACGATTGGCAAGGTAAAACTATTCCGGTCGCATCTGCCGGAATATAAAAATGGAGAACAATTACGTGACTTTGTTTATGTTAAAGATGTTCTGAACGTATGTTATTGGCTGATGGATATTCAGCCGAAATCGGGCATCTATAACCTTGGCACGGGTATGGCCAGATCGTTTAATGACCTGGTAAAAGCCAGTTACGCAAGTCTGGATTTGGAACCGGACATTGAGTATGTTGACATGCCGGAAGACATCCGGGATAAATACCAATACTTTACTGAAGCAAAGATGGAAAAATTGAGAAATGCCGGTTATCATAATGAATTTTTTACCCTGGAGAAAGGGATTGATGATTATGTCAAAAACTTTCTGGTGCCGGAAAAATATTATTGAATATTAGCCTATGGCTACCATCACATTCAAATAAACCACTGTATGAGCAAAAAAATAGCCATCATCGGCGCCGGAAACCTGGGTACCGCAATTGCCGAAGGATTATTAAAAAGTAAATTTTCTGCACCTAAAGATCTTATCGTCACCAAAAGAAATATATCCACCTTAACCGAACTGAAACAAAGAGGCATTGAGATTACAGAAGATAATAGCGAAGCGGTTTTCCGGAGTGAATTAATCATTTTAGCCGTTAAGCCATTCCAGGTGAAAGAGGTTTTGGAAGGGGTAAAAAATCAGTTATCATCGCACCATATTTTGGTTTCCGTAGTTACCGGAGTTTTAATTGGGGAGATAGAAGAAGTGATCTCTGTAAAACTGCCGGTCTTCCGCGCTATGCCTAATACAGCCATAGCCATTAGTGAAAGTATGACATGCTTAAGCCATAGTAATGCTACAAAAACGGAAATTAATTATGTGAATGATTTATTTTCAACGTTGGGAAAAGTTGCTAATATAGAAGAAAAACTGATGAATGCAGCCACCGTTTTAGGAGCCTGTGGAACCGCATTTGCAATGAGGTACATTCGTGCAAACATACAGGGAGGAATAGAAATTGGTTTTGATGCAAAGACAGCAAGTTTGATTGCCGCTCAAACAGTTAAAGGTGCCGCCGAATTACTGCTCCAGAAAGGCACTCATCCTGAACAGGAAATAGATAAGGTAACTACCCCAAAGGGCTGTACAATAGTTGGTTTAAATGAAATGGAACACCAGGGCTTCAGTTCTTCACTCATAAAAGGAATTGCTACCAGTTATAGTAAGATCGCTACTGATTAATCACTACAAACGACCAGTGAAATATATATTACTTTTTTAAGATACGTGTATTATTTAAAAAAATAATACAACATGTTTCCCTGGCGAAATAATAAACATCAACTTCTATTTTTTTAAAAATGTAATTATTAACCGATAAACATAAATATCTATTTAAATGAAGATCTTTTGGGTAACATTATAATTTTTTATATTTTTATGGCAACTAACAGGGATAATATGAAAGGCAAAACTTCTCATTGTATTTTAATTCTTGAAATTATTATTATTTGTATTTTTCATACGGTTAAGATTTTTAATTCAGCACATCACGCGCCAAAAAACCAGGAACTTAAATTCTCCTTTTTAAAAAAGAACATTACATACAATAAATTAAACCGGGATATTGGTAAATAACCCATAATACTGAATATTTTTTCGGCGTTCTTTTACTATCTGTTTTATCTTCTATTTTCCATTTTGATCTATACTGGTCAAGCCTTTCCCTGAATTATACCTTATTTTGGCTATGTGTTAACTTAGCAATTTATTATTCTCTTCTCTCACTTCTTATAGCAATAAAGTATTTTGTTTTTAGAGGGTTAGATAAAAAAACGTATTTTTGAATGACCTCCCGGATATTTCTTATCCAGTTATTTTCCGCAGGTCTAACAGGGAAGGGTACATCAACACTTTTATTTTTTTTGAATGTCTTGCAACCGGCAATTGTAATCGCCGTGGTTTATTCTTTTTTTTAAAGGTATGATGCCATAAACGCAAGTAAAGCAACTATATTTTGAGGAATGGTCCCTGTCTGACTTAAGAATAATTACAAGATCTATTTATAAATAATTTAATAACCATTCATTATGGCCAAGTATATTTTTGTTACCGGTGGCGTAACATCTTCATTAGGTAAAGGAATTATTGCAGCATCGCTTGCAAAGCTATTACAAGCTAGAGGATTAAAGGTAACCATTCAAAAATTTGACCCTTATATTAATGTAGATCCGGGAACGTTAAATCCCTACGAACATGGTGAATGTTATGTTACTGATGATGGAGCAGAAACCGACCTTGATTTAGGCCATTATGAGCGGTTTTTAAGTATTGCTACTTCTCAGGCAAATAATGTTACCACGGGAAGAATTTACCAAACGGTAATTAATAAAGAAAGGGAAGGTGCTTATCTTGGTAAAACGGTGCAGGTTATCCCGCATATTACCGATGAAATAAAAAGAAGAATGCAATTATTAGGGAGGAAAGGCTTTGATATTGTAATAACTGAAATAGGGGGAACAGTAGGGGATATTGAAAGTTTGCCCTTTATTGAAGCGGTTCGCCAGTTACAATGGGAACTGCCGGAAGAAGATTGTCTGGTTGTACATCTTACACTCATTCCTTATTTAAAGGCGGCTAAAGAATTAAAGACCAAGCCTACCCAACACAGTGTTAAATTGTTGAGCCAGGAGGGTGTACATCCTGATATCCTGGTGTGCAGAACGGAAGAACCACTCTCAATAGAAATCCGTAAAAAAATAGCTTTATTCTGCAACGTTAAGCTGGAAGCGGTAATTGAAGCAGCAGATGCTTCTACTATTTATGAGGTGCCTCTTTTCATGATGCATGAGAAGCTCGACGTCATTTGTTTGAAGAAACTGAATATCACAGGTTACAAAGAGCCTGATTTAAGCAAATGGAAAGAATTCCTGGATAAATTAAAATATCCGAAAAGCCGGGTTACCATTGGCCTGATAGGAAAATATATCGAATTACAGGATGCATATAAATCTATTCTGGAAGCATTTATTCATGCAGGGGCTATGAATGAATGTAAAGTGCAGGTAGTAAACGTGCATAGCGAGTTCATTACTGATGAAAACGTTTCTGAAAAATTAGGAAGCCTTGATGGATTACTGGTTGCGCCAGGGTTTGGTCACCGTGGTATAGAAGGAAAGATTATCGCGGTAAAATATGCCCGTGAGAATGGCTTACCGTTTTTCGGAATATGCCTGGGGATGCAAATGGCTGTGATTGAATTTGCAAGAAATGTACTACACTTAAAAGATGCACATTCAACTGAAATGAATGCTGAAACACCCGATCCGGTAATCGATCTTATGGAAGAACAGAAAAAAATAACTGTCAAAGGTGGCACTATGCGTTTGGGCGCTTATCCATGTAGTATTAAACCCGGAAGCCTGGCACATTCCATTTATGAAAGCGATGAGATTAGTGAGCGACATCGCCATCGTTGGGAATTTAATAACGCCTATCTGGAGCAAATAGAAAATGCCGGATTAATCGCCAGTGGAAAAAACCCGGATACCAACCTGGTGGAAATTATAGAATTAGTTAATCATCCCTTCTTTATCGGAGCGCAATACCATCCTGAATTAAAAAGTACGGTGGAAAACCCTCATCCTTTGTTTGTTCATTTTATTGGGGCAGCCAAAGAATTTGCTGAAAAAAAATTTTCCGTGAGTAATCCATTGTTACAAAGTGAAATGATTTGAAAAAATAAGGTTCGATAAAAAACATACATCTCTGGTGGGAATCTAGACTTATAGCTTCCCAACTCCGAACTAGCAGTTCCGGACTCTCCTCTCAAACCCCTATCTTTGCCGTCATAAAATTTTAAAAATGGGAATGGATCGTAATACCGTGATAGGGTTTGTGTTATTGGCAATATTATTATTTCTCTATTTATTTATATCAAGTAAAGAAAGCCAGGAAGCAAGTAAGTTAAGAAAGGCTTATGATGACTCAATAGCCATCGTTAATTCCATAAAAAAATCGCAGGCACCCGTTTTAACAGATACAGTTAAAACGGTTGTTAAAGACACCGCTGGTTTTAAAAAAGCGTTATATGGCGAAGAACAATTAATGACAGTTGAGAATAACCTGATAAAGATTGTTTTTACAAACAAGGGAGGTCGACCCGCCTCTGTTCATTTAAAGAGTTATCATTCTCATGATCAGGACAGCACCCAAGTGCAAATGTTGAGCGAGGAAGATAAAATATCTTACCTGATAAACACCGGACCAAATCAATCAACCCAAGTAACTGACCTTTATTTTTCCGCCGGTAATCTTGTAAAAAACCCCAATGGCGATCAGGTAGTAACATACCTCCTTACAGGCCCAACCGGCGAAGTGCTTACACATCAATACATAATACCATCTAATAGTTATGCAATTGACTGGAATATTCAGTCAGACGCAGTGGGTAAACTTTTTAGCCAGGGGCACCTCAACATCAATTGGCATGCACAACCGGTGCAACATGAAAAATATTCCACAATTGAAAGGCAGGCTACTAATACAAATATTTGTTTTTCAGAAAATAACGAATTTGACTATATCTCCTCTAAAACTGAGAAAAAATTTGAAAAACCGGTACAATGGATATCGGTATCTCAGCAATTCTTTAGCACTATACTGAGAGCAAAAGAAAGTTTCAATTCGGGGGAGGTCCATTGGGTAAGAGAAACAGCCGACACGTCTCATCTCATTGCGAAAGTTGACGCAAACTTTCAGGCAAAATTCCCGGCAAATTCCATTATCGCGCTTCAGTTATATTATGGTCCAAATGATTATTACATTCTCAAAAAGCAGGCGCCTGAAATGGATCGTATTGTAAACCTGGGAAGGGATATGTATTCGTTTGTGAGGCCGGTTAATGTTTATATTATCATGCCCGTATTTAATTTTTTCAAAAAATTTATTGAGAGCTATGGGCTGGTAATCTTGTTACTGACACTTTTTATACGATTATTAACTTCCCCTTTGATATACAAAAGTTACCTCAGTGGTGCTAAAATGAAAGTATTGCGCCCGGAAATGGATATCCTAAAAAAGAAACATGGTACTGACCAGCAGGCTTATGGTATGGAACAAATGAAGCTGTTTCGTGAGGCCGGGGTGAACCCTTTAGGTGGATGTATTCCAGCCTTATTACAAATTCCAATCTTCTTTGCATTGTATAGTTTTTTTAATTCCAATATAGCGTTAAGAGGCCAATCCTTTTTATGGGCTAAAGATCTCTCAGTATACGACTCAATTGTAAATCTTGGTTTCTCCATACCTTTTTATGGCAATCATGTTAGCTTATTTACCCTGCTTGCAGTCGTTACAAGTTTCCTGATCAGTTTATATGGTATGAGTAATGCTCCTGATCAGAATAATCCGGCTTTAAAGTACATGCCTTATATTTTTCCAGTGTTACTATTGGGATTCTTTAATAAACTTCCTTCAGCTTTAACCTGGTATTATACAGTTTCTAACGTAATTACACTAGTTATGCAGTGGGTGATTCAGACGTATATTATTGACCACGATAAAATTCTTGCAAAAATAGAAGAGACGAGAAAGAAGCCAAAAACAAAATCTAAATGGCAGGAGCGGATGGAACAAATGCAAAAAACGCAACAAAAGTTACCTCCGCAGAAAAGTAAGAGTCCTGGAAAATAGCATATATGCTTTGTTAATTTAATTAGTTTTTTAGATCAAGTCGTGTGTACCTGCCATCAGGCTTACTTTTACAGGCAACGAATTAGATGTCGCTGCACGTCTATAGAAGAAATGGCTTGCTTAATTACTTATAAAATGAATAACACCCCAATACCATCAATACTATTTTTAGCAACTTTCCTGCTCACAGCTTCTTTTGCCATGGCCCAAAAGAAAATTTCTGAGCTCACGTTAGTGTATGAAACATCTATTAAAACCGGAAATAAAGAACCTAAACTTGCTGACGTTTTTGATGGAGCAACTACCACTGTATATATCAAAGGACCTTTGAGCCGCTCGGAAATGGTTAGTGCGCTTGCTTCCTTTACTACCATTCATGATGCAACCACCGGTTCATCTGTTATTTTACAGGAAGTCAGCGGTCAGAAATTATTAATAAGGATGACTGCTGAAAATTGGAAAGACAAGAACAAACAATACGAAGGCATTACTTTTACTAATACGGAGGAAACAAAAACCATTGCCGGGTACAATTGTGTGAAAGCTATTGCGAAAACAACGGACGGTGCGTCGTTTACTGTTTTTTATACTACGGACATTATTCCCGACAATATAGAATATAATTATCAGTTTAAAAACCTGAATGGACTTCCGTTGGAATATGAATTAACGCAAAAGAACCTGACCATTAAGTATACCGTCTCCAGGATTAATTTAAATCCCGTACAGGCATCAAAGTTTGACATACCCAAAAGTGGTTATCGGGAATTAACGTACGAAGAAAGCAGGAAACTGGGAATTGGGCAATAAAAGAGTTGGAAAAGGTTTAATTACTTGCAGAGCTTAATCCTCAATTGTAATAACTGGAGACTTGTTTTGTGAGTAGCAGCGTCGGTTGATAAGGAAACTTTATATTTATTAGGCAGAATATACGTGGAATTACCTTTCTGATAAGTGACGAGAGAACTATAATAAATTGAACTGGGAGTTTTTTCCTGCCTGAGTATCATGCTGCCCCGGTAAGCAAGTCCTTCTTTCAACGTAAAGCCCCGATTGGTTTTTACCGGTGTAAAGCCGGATTGGAGTGAATTCTTTTTTGATTTATTCTTGTCACCACCAATACTAGCAAATGTGAACACAGTCAACCCTACCAATATGAAACTGATAGAAATTTTCCTGCAATTCACCACCGCTATATTATAGAGATTAAACATCTTTCACAAATATAACTAAAAAGAATGCTAATTAACAACATTTAGTCATTTTTTTAAAATTTGTCGATTGCAGACGTAAACAAAGAAAGAATCTGGCAGGTTGTAAGAAAGATATTCAAAAAGGCCACCTTAATGCAAAAATTACCTAATTTACATCAACTCGAGATTCATGAGAGAAAATCCTTACCATCAAGACAAGGAGGAAATTAAGGAATTACTTAATCAATATCAGAATTTGAAAGCTGGTCGAAGTCATTATTATCTTGATGAAGACTCGTTCGAAAGGATAATTGATTATTTTGATGATGCTGAAGATCTTACTCAGGCGTTGGAGGCAGTGGATTTCGCCATTGAGCGGTATCCTTATTCTTCAGTAATCCAACTAAAAAAGGCCGACCTTTTAATTGCCTCGCGCCGTTATTTTGATGCTTTACATACATTAGACCAGGCAGAATTGCTGGATAGCCGCGATATTAATCTATACATACTCAAAACAGATGCTTATCTGGCTCTGGATCAACAGGAAAAAGCTGTTGAGTTGCTGGAAAATGCCTTAATTCTTTTCGAAAGGGAAGAGAGAATCGAGCTTTTGTTTGAATTAGCCGATGTCTACGATGACTATGAAGAATTTAATAAGATTTTTGATTGCCTGAAGTTAATCCTGGAACAGGATCCGAAAAATGAGGAAGCTTTGTACAAGATTTGTTTCTGGACTGATTTTACCCGCCGAAACGAGGAAAGCATCTTATTACATCAACAAATTATAGATGAATTTCCATATAATGAATTGGCCTGGTTTAATCTCGCAGCCGCCTATCAGGGGTTAAAATTATATGAAAAGTCCATTGATGCCTATAAATATGCCGTGGTAATCGACGAGAAATTTGATTACGCCTATCGCAATATGGGCGATGCCTTTATTCGCTTACGTAAATTCAAGGATGCCATAGAGGTTTTAGAAAAAGTATTGGAGTTATCCAGGCCAGAGGATGTGATATTTGAAGCCATTGGTCATTGTTATGATAAAATGAAAAACTTTGCGCAAGCCCGGTTTTACTATCGTAAAGCCTCGCATTTAAGTCCGGATGATAGCAAATTATATTACAAGGTAGCAGGTACTTATATCCAGGAGCAGCAATGGGCGCATGCTGTTAAACAATTGGACTCTGCCATGCACATACATCGCATGCAACCTGAATATAACCTTGCAATGGGTGAATGTAAAATGCAGTTGGGAAATATAAAGGATGCTATCCAGCATTTTACCAATGTAGTACGTTCCAGGCCAAAAAATGTAGCAGGTTGGGAAGCCTTGATCCGATGCCTTTACAGAGTGGCTTATTACGAAGAGGCCCTGGAACAGGTTTTTGCCGCTATAAAACTTACTGAAGGCAAAGCTTTATTCATATATTATTTAAGTGCTGTATATTTTGCGATGGCAAAACCCAAAGAAGGCTTATTGCAATTGCAAAGAGCTATGGTAAAATCACCTAAAACCCTAAAAAAATTCATAAGTTTAAATCCTTCTATTCTTCAAAATCAACTGGTTGTTGACCTGATAGCCGGTTTCAAACGTAATCGCTCTACCTAAGCGTTGAATATTTTTCCTAATAAAAAGGGTCTTCTGTTATTTAAGGAACTGTTTACTATTTTTGCGCCTCAAACTGATGTAATAAGGTAATTTTAAATAAATCATAATAGCAAGATGAATTTTTATCTCTCACAGATTCCTGAAAGAAACCCGAAACCACGTGCGCAGGGAATAACAATGGTAATGGATAAAGGCCTTAGCATTGAGGAGGCAAAAAACTTTATGAGTGGTGCTCATCCTTACGTAGATATTGTAAAGCTGGGTTTTGGTACTTCTTTCGTAACTCCAAACCTTAGAGAGAAATTAGAAGTTTACCGCGCTTATGATATCCCTGTTTATTTCGGAGGAACTTTATTTGAAGCATTCCTTGTGAGGAACCAGTTCGAAGATTATATAAATGTTTGTAAAGAATTTGGTATTTATTATATGGAGGTTAGTGATGGCTCTATCACCATTCCACATGCGGAGAAATGCGGTTATATTGAAAAACTCACCAAGTATGGCACCGTGTTAAGTGAAGTGGGAAGTAAAGACGCCGCCCATATTATCCCTCCTTATAAATGGATAGAATTAATGAAAGCAGAATTGCTGGCTGGCGCTTCCTATGTAATTGCGGAAGCAAGAGAATCAGGCAATGTTGGCATCTACCGTGGTAGCGGCGAAGTAAGGGAAGGCCTGGTGCAGGAAATATTAACACAAATCGCTGAAGAAAAAATAATTTGGGAAGCTCCCCAAAAAGCACAGCAATTATATTTCCTGGAACTAATTGGTTGCAATGTGAATCTTGGCAATATCGCCCCGTCAGAAATGATTGCGTTGGAAGCCATGCGTATCGGACTTCGTGGCGATACCTTTGATCTTTACTTAAACAAAGAAGTTGTGTTATGAGGATTTATGGTTTGATTGGTTATCCTTTAAGCCATTCCTTCTCAAAAAAATTTTTCGCCGAGAAGTTTTTCAAAGAGGACGTGACGGACTGCGTTTATGAAAATTTTGCAATCCCTTCCATAGAAGAGTTTGAAAGCCTTGTCCATACTGCTTTTCTAAAGGGCTTAAATGTCACCATACCTTATAAGCAACGCGTTATTCCTTATTTACATGAAGTAAATGAAGTAGTAAAAAAAACCGGTGCCTGCAATTGCATTAAAATTGAGAATGGAAAATTGTTTGGTTTTAATACGGATACCATTGGCTTTGAACAATCACTAAAAAAATTTTTAAAGCCTTATCATACCAGAGCCCTGATCCTGGGTACTGGTGGGGCTGCCAAAGCAATAATGTATGTTTTGGAAAAATTAGAAATAAAATATATAACTGTTACTCGGAAAAATAACGGTTTAGTATATCCGCTAATGTCATATAGTGAATTAACTGATGAACTGATACGATCCCATACTCTGATTATCAATACTACTCCCCTGGGAATGTACCCGGATATAAATGTGGCTCCCCCTATAAATTATGAGATGATCACCCCTTCACATTATTTATTCGATGTAGTGTATAACCCCGAAAAAACATTGTTTTTGAAGCAGGGAGAGGATAAGGGCGCTTCTATCCAAAATGGGTTCGATATGTTAATCATTCAGGCTGAAGAGAGCTGGAAAATCTGGAATAACGAAGTATAAGGATGCATTTAATAATATGGGAAGTCAGGCGGAAAGTTTCTCTTTTATCCCATGAGGCAACGAAGTAATTTTTTTATTTGAATAATCGTAACAAACCATAGAAGTTTTTGCAACAGCGATGACTACTGTTTTTTCTCCCACTTCAGTTTCCAACTTATAATACAATTCAAAAGTAACTTTCGTAAATTCACCGGCCGATATAAAGATATTAAGATGATCTCCGTAAAATGCTTCTTTTTTGAAATCGATGGCAACATCGCTCATTATTAATCCCATGCCGTCTATATTTAATTCTTGGTATCCAAAATGGTTGAGAAACTGTACCCTTCCTTCATGAAGAAGGGATAATATAGTATCGTTACCCACATGGCCACCATAGTTAATATCAGTAATGCGGATGGGAATAGTAGTACGGAATGAAAAAGAGCCAGGTATATCTATTTTTATTCTTGCCATGAAATAGTAAAATAAGGCGTGAGATTTTAATGACCTGCTTTTAAAGATGCCGGAAATTGAAAGACCAGGCATAAATTTATTATTTATCCATCAAAATAAGGTTCTTAAATTCAAGTATATCCATGAAATTAGTGGAAGATGGTACCAGAGAGGTATTTATGATCTTATCTCGCCAATCCTGGAAACGGGCTTTCCAGATAAGGCTTTCCAAAAAGGTTTTATCAAAGTAGCCATCCACTTCATCAATATCGCTATCATCATTAATAAACAACAGCATATGTAGGAACTTGGATGAGATTTTGGTTTGCTGCCCGTTAGGACTGGTTATGCTGATGTATGGATCATCAGCATTATTAATAATTTCAGTATCCTGGATAATTTCCCCGTTGGCATTCCGAATAGGCTTCGCAGCAATCATAATTCCCGGCTCGTTCCCGGAAAAACGTGGATTTTTCACTTTCGTATTTCGCAATATTTTATTACTTTCTTTATTACTTTTCCTGGTCTTCCAGGGAATATCAGCAACCGGTGAAACGATTTCCGCCTTTTCGGATTTGTCTAATAAGGGTGCTGATTCTGTTTCCGCCGGTTGAGGGTTGGCTTCTATATTATTTGGACTTTTGGTTTGGGTTACGGATAGCCTGCTTTTAAACATATTCATACGGTTCAGGTATAAACCCGCTGTTACTATCAACCCCAAAATAGCCGCTGCCGCCATTATTTTGTATACATGCCTGAACCTTCCCTTTAATACCGGCGATTTTCCAGTCTTTTCAATTTTATTAGCCAGCGAATTCCTTATTTCATTCCAGGTATACGGTGGGGGAGATACCTCGTAGTTAAATAATTTTTTTGATATTGGCAGCAATTCTGCGTTCTGAGTTAGATCCGTGGAAATTGCTTCCCAGGTGGCTGCTGGTGGCGGCACCTCGTAATTGCGTAATTTATCTCTAAATGTTTCTGACTTCATTTCCGGATAAGTGATTTACGTTTCTCATCCAGGAACCGATCAACTTTATTTTTCAAAATTCCTTTTGCTCTTGCCAACTGAGATTTGCTTGTGCCTTCACTAATGTTTAACATAATACCAATTTCTTTGTGTGAATATCCTTCAATTGCATACAAATTAAATACTGTGCGATACCCCGGAGAGAGTTCCTGTACTAGTTTGATAATATCTTTTTCTGCAAGTTTATCTAAAGCATTGAGAGAACTATCCTCAACCATTAGTTCTTCCTTTTCGCTGGCAAAAAATACATTTGCTTTCTTTCGGTAATATTCAATAGATGTATTAATAAATATCCTTCGGACCCAACCTTCAAATGATCCATCCCCTCTAAAACGGTCGAGATTCCGGAAAATTTTTATAAATCCTTCCTGTAATAAATCTTGTGCGTTTTCAACATTATTGGCATATCTAAGACAAACTGAATACATTTTCGGAGCAAAGCGTTTATATAATTCCTCCTGCATTCTACTGTCACCATTAAGACATCCTGTTATTAAGTCGGATTCATTAATATTTTGGTTGCTTATTAAATTCACTACTATTTTTTTATATAGGCCTGGTTATTAGCAATGACCATATTGTGCAAAAATGCAACCAATTTATCACTCGCTTTTCTACGGTGGCTGAAGAAGGCCTTTTCTTCCATTGTCATTTCAGCAAATGTCTTATTACTTTCTAAAGGGATAAAAATTGAATCATATCCGAAACCATTGGTTCCTAAAGGGTTGTAATTAATTCTCCCTTCACAAATTCCGTCGAACAAAAAATCACCTTCCAACATTTTCAGCGAAATTACAGTTCTAAATCGAGCTTTACGGTTCGTAGAATTGCCCAGGTTGTATAGAAGCTTTGCAATATTATCGTTGAAATCTTTCTCCTCACCTGCATATCGGGCGCTTTTAACGCCCGGTTCTCCATTTAATGCTTCTACTTCAAGCCCCGTATCTTCTCCGAAACAACTCCTGCCGGTAAGCAAAAAAATAGTTTTCGATTTTTCAGAGGCATTTGCTTCAAGAGTATGATACGGTTCAGCAATGTCTATATTAATACCAGCCTGTTTAAGCGTAATTACCCAAACCTTATCTCCTATTACAGCTTGTATTTCATCAGCTTTGTGTTGATTATTGGTGGCAAAAATTAATTCAGTCATACTAAATATTGTTATCTGGGAGGTAACGAGGTATTTTCAACTAAAATAGTATTGAGCTAACTCAGATACTGAAAAATTGTTTCAGGCTATGCCAAAACCTGGTTTTTAATTGTTTGCTTTCATTATTTTCTTCATTTAGCTTTTCCAGGGCGGGCGCACTCATCAAAGTGATCCCCTGGTGATAAACCGTGGTAAAAAATATCATTTCCGGGTATTCCCGGGAAATTGGAATATCAGTTCCGAAAACAAGAATTGATTTTGGAACTAACGATTCAATATAATCTTCAAATTTCCAGGGTTGTTTCGCCACATTTATGATGGCGATATCGCCTAAATTTAGTTTGCAAGCTAAAAGTATTTTTTCGAGAAACTCAAGTTGCTCTCCTGGTAAGAATACTTCGCCGGGATAACTCACAAAAACAAGAAGTTTCTGAGCATTGTTGCCCAGGTATTGAATAGGCTTTGTATTTTTTTTGGTTATCTCGACCAAGCAATTTTTATATATTTCTACAATAACTGAAGGGGGTAAGTGAATATTTGCAAAACTCATAATGTTAATTGTTACTGCTTTTTCCAAAAAGTTGGTATTGCAATTCTATTAAAAATAACTAACGCTTGTTAGTAAAAACAACCCGCCTATTTTGCCGCGAAAAATTTTGTTTGTTTCTTTGTATCAAATTTATAAAAAAATGGTTGTTACGCATGAGATAAGTATAACTAAGATTGAAAGGAGTAAACTGCTGAATGTATCCTTAGAAAAAATTCCTTTCGGAAAATATTTCACAGACCATATGTTGGAGGCAGATTATGAAAACGGCGAGTGGAAAAATGTAGAAATTAAGCCTTATCAACCCTTGCTGCTAAGTCCGTCTGTGGCGGCACTGCATTACGGGCAGGCTATTTTTGAAGGTATTAAGGCATATAAAGACGCAGCCGGCAATGCCACCATCTTTCGGCCGCACGATAATTTCCGGCGTTTTAATATTTCTGCTGAAAGAATGGAAATGCCCGTAGTACCGGAAGAGATTTTTATGGAAGGTATGCGACTACTGGTTAAATTAGATATTAACTGGATACCCGCAAAAGAAAATCATTCTTTGTATATCAGGCCCTTTATGTTCAGTTCCGACGAAGTAATTGGCGTAAAGCCTTCCGATAATTATAAATTTATGATCATACTAAGTCCAACCGGACCTTATTATGCGGCCCCTATGCGTATTTATGTGGAAGAGCACTATACAAGGGCAGCGCCCGGAGGAATAGGATTCGCTAAAGCCGCAGGTAATTATGGGGCAAGCATGCATCCTACCGCAGAGGCAAGAAGAAAAGGGTACGACCAGGTGTTGTGGACGGATGCTTTTGAGCATAAATATGTTCAGGAAATTGGCACAATGAATGTTTTTTTTATCATTGGCAATAGCGCAATTACCCCCGATCTTGAAAATGGAACAATTCTCGACGGAGTAACACGAGGTAGTGCCATAGCAATCTTAAAAGAGATGGGATTAACCATTGAAGAGAGAAGTATCAGCATTGATGAAGTGATAGATGCACATCGATCCGGGCAGCTACATGAAGTGTTTGGAACGGGTACTGCGGCAACTATTTCCCTCATCAAAGAACTGAGGTACAAAGAGTATATTATGAATTTTGACGTGGAGAACTGGAAAATAGCAATAGAACTGAAGAAAAAACTGGATGATATCAGGGAAGGAAGGGTGGAAGACCGGCATAGCTGGATGTGGAAAGTATAAAGATGTTAGTTATGGAAAAACTATCCATATTAAAGCTTCAGGTATCTCTGAAGCTTTTTCTTTAATTACAGGATTCTTGAATAAAATCAAAACTTTCCAATTTTTTTTCTTTTTCTTTTCGTAATTGATTTGCTTACCATACCTTTGCCGTCCAAAATAAAAGGGTTAGAATGCCTACAATTCAACAGTTAGTTCGTAAAGGAAGAGAAATAATCAGGGCCAAGAGCAAATCGAGGGCCTTAGATGCATGTCCTCAAAGGCGCGGAGTTTGTACCCGTGTTTATACAACCACCCCCAAAAAACCTAACTCTGCCTTACGTAAGGTAGCTAAGGTTCGTCTTACCAATAAGATTGAAGTAATTGCCTATATACCTGGTGAAGGACATAATCTACAGGAACACTCCATCGTATTGATACGTGGTGGTCGTGTAAAAGATCTTCCGGGTGTTCGGTACCATATTGTTCGGGGAAGCCTGGATACTGCAGGTGTTAAAGACAGGAAGAAAAGCCGGTCTAAATACGGAACAAAAAAAGATAAAGCCGGTGCTAAAGCCCCTGCGAAAAAATAATGCCGGCAATCCGGTTGAATTATTAACAAATAGCCAGTAATACTGGTCCATTTAATAAACAGAAATTATGAGGAAAGCACAAGCAAAGAAATTGCCTCTGGCCCCCGACGCTAAATATAATGACAAACTGGTTACCCGATTTGTAAATAACCTGATGTGGCAGGGTAAAAAAAGTGGTGCATTTAGTATATTTTACGATGCATTAGACAAAGTTGCCAAACAAACCAATGAGGACGGTTACGAAATTTGGAGAAGGGCTTTATCGAATGTTACGCCTGCGGTAGAAGTTCGCAGTCGTCGTATTGGTGGTGCTACTTTTCAGATACCTGCGGAAGTTAGACCAGACAGGAAGATTTCGTTAAGTATAAAATGGCTGGTTCGTTTCAGCCGGGAAAGAAATGGTAGAAGTATGGCAGATAAATTGGCAAACGAAATCGTAGCTGCCAGTAAAGGGGAAGGCGGAGCCTTTAAAAAGAAAGAAGATACCCACAGAATGGCAGAAGCTAACAAGGCTTTTTCTCATTTCAGAATATAATAACTGTAGGTTACATAAATTATTTTAAAGCCACCTGTAGA
Source organism: Chitinophagaceae bacterium (assembly GCA_039921525.1). Lineage (GTDB taxonomy): Bacteria > Bacteroidota > Bacteroidia > Chitinophagales > Chitinophagaceae > JADCRZ01. The sequence continues at coordinate 25,244 of JBDSBP010000390.1, forward strand.
CAGGTGGCTTTAACGTGTAATAGCGGAAGGTGTAGCAACCCACTGGTGTCATGTTAATCATAAACCGTGGGTTATGCTGGCTATCAGCGGTCAGATATCAGGAAAGCAATGCGAGAAATAATCTCTTACTGATAGCCATCAAAGCGTCATATTAAAGTTGGCATAACACTCGCAGTTGGCGTTTTGGTATGTCGGCTGATTCAAAATAGAATCCAAGCATTAACATTTTGCGAATAGGTTAAGTGCCATAAAAGAGATAAATAAAAAAGATCCGCTTTTATTGCGGATCTTTTTATTCGAATGTTATGTGCTCAAATACTATAGATCTTTTATTATAGTTATTTTTATAGTTCTTTAATTTTTACATTTCGGAACCAAACCATACTTCCATGAGACTGAAGAGCAATTCTGCCTTTTTTAGTCTTCGTAAAATCCGGCATTGATTTAAATTTACTTCCGGCAACAAGTTGATTCCAGTTTTCATCCCACATAGTGGTAGAAACTACATGCTCACCATTAAGATAAAAATCCAACTTGCCATTTTTCAACGTTATCTGCGCCTCGTTAAATTCTTCAACAGGCCGAACCGTTTCTTTGGAAACGGAAACTAAATCATATAGATCACCAGCACGGTGTTTTGGATTTTTAGCATCTGGGTGCCCGTTATTATCAATTATCTGCATTTCCGGTCCGGTGAAATAGGTTTGCTTGTATTTAGTGGTATCTTCATTTACATCGAAAAGAAGACCACTATTACCTTTAGGCGCGATTTTCCATTCATATTTCAGGTCGAAATTTTCAAATTCGTTATTAGTAACAAGATCACGATCATGAATTTTTCTTTCATCGGTTGTATCGTAATATATTGTGCCATCACCAACTTTCCAGGAGGGACCTGCCGCTGCCCGTCCGTAGCTGTGCCATCCCGCAGCGCTTTTCCCGTCAAAAAGCAATTTCCACCCATCCCGTTTTTCTTTATCGCTTAAAGAATTTTGTGAAGCTGATTTACTGGAGGTGGAGGAGCCTGCACTATTCTGACTACTGCAGTTTAGAGAAAAGATTGCTATGGCAGTAAAAAGTAAAAAGCCTTTTTTCATTATTTGTTTTTTAGTAAGAGTACATATTTAACCATTTTGGTAGCATCCTCCTTGGACATAGCGGGATGCGGTGTCATTGCTATCGGTCCCCATACGCCTCCTCCGCCCTTAAGTATTTTGTCAACTAGCATGGCGATCGTTTTTTCGTCTGATGTATATTTGTTAGCTACATCGCGATAGGCCGGGCCAATCAACTTCTCTTCAACCTTATGACAGGTCAGGCAATCGGATTTCGCAATCAATTCCAGGCCGGCGGCATAATCAGGGTTCTCCGTAACATCTTTTACTGCTGGCTCAACTGTCACAGGAGCTGTGGTGGTGGCTTTAGCGCTATCTGCATCTTTTGCGGCACCTGCATCCTGGTTACCACATGCATATACCATCACTGAAATGGAAAGGACAATGAATATTTTTCTCATATTTAATGATTTTTAAATTATAATGTCAAATCTCCGAAACAAATTCAATCCAACCCTAAAATAGTCCGATTAAATTTTTCATCAGAACCTGTACCTGCGAAATCATCAAATGCCTTTTCTGTTACACGAATGATATGATCTTTAATAAATGGCGCACCTTCTTTGGCGCCATCTTCTGGATGTTTGATGCAGCATTCCCATTCAAGTACCGCCCAGCCTTTAAAATCATATGCGGTTAGTTTACTGAAAATGGATTTAAAATCAACCTGCCCGTCTCCCAGGGAACGAAACCTGCCTGCCCTGTTGAGCCAACTTTGATAACCCCCATATACTCCCTGCTTGCCCGTTGGATTAAACTCTGCATCTTTTACATGAAACATTTTAATCCTATCATGATAATAATCTATATAAGTAAGGTAATCCATGCATTGCAATACAAAGTGACTTGGGTCATACAACAAACAGGCTCGCGGATGTTGATTTACTTTTTCAAGAAACATCTCATAAGTTTCCCCATCATGCAAGTCTTCGCCTGGGTGTATTTCATAACAAAGGTCCACACCACTTTCATCAAAGGCGTTAAGAATAGGCAGCCATCTTTTAGCGAGTTCATTAAAACCAGTTTCAACCAAACCCGCAGGGCGCTGCGGCCAGGGATATACAGTATGCCAGAGTAACGCTCCACTAAACGAGGCAGCCGCATCCAATCCTAAATTGCGGGAAGCTTTTGCCGTATAATGAAGTTGTTGAACAGCCCATTCGCTCCTTGCTTTACTATTGCCATGCACTTCCTTGGGTGCGAAACCATCAAAAGATGCATCATAAGCCGGATGCACCGCAACTAACTGGCCTTGCAAATGACTGGAGAGTTCGGTTATCTCAAGACCACATTCATTCACCAGGCCTTTAAGTTCATCGGCGTACGTTTTACTTTCGGCAGCTTTTTGCAGATCGATACAACGGTTATCCCAGGTAGGGATCTGAACTCCTTCGAAGCCCAGGCTTTTTACCCATGTGCAAATGCTCTTTAAATCGTTGAACGGAGCCTGATCTCCCATAAACTGGGCTAAAAATATCGCCGGACCTTTTATTGTTTGCATGTAAGTAGGTTTTGATGATTAAAATGTTTGATTGATTAATGTTAGTATTAAATCACAAGATTAAAATGGAAAGGCTACACAATAAATTCTGTCCATTTCTCCGTGCTCTTACCACTTTTTACAACATTTTCGATAAAAGCCATTCCACGGATGCCTTCTTCAATTCCTGGAAAATCAAGCCATTCGGCTTTTGCCGTCTTCCCTTCTAACTGAGCCCCAACACTGAAGGCGAAATTTCGGTATAAATTGGCAAATGCTTCGAGGTAACCTTCCGGGTGACCTGCAGGTGTTCGTGCATTATGCTGCGCAAAGGAACTCAGATAACGAGTGCCCGCCCGAAGAATTTCTGTGGGTTTGTCCAAACGCTTTAATAAAAGCGTATTGGCATCCTCCTGCATCCATTCAAGGCCGCCTGTTTCACCATATATAGAAATCCTGATATTATTTTCCTCCCCATTGTCAATCTGCGATGCATATAGCAATCCACTGGCGCCGTTATTAAACTTTAATAATACGCTGCCGTCATCATCCAATTGTCTTCCTTCCACTACAATATTAAGGTCTGCACAGACCTTCGTTACCTGCAATCCACTTACATATTCGGCCATATTAAAAGCATGGGTGCCGATATCTCCCATACATCCTGCAATACCGCTCTTGCCAGGATCGGTACGCCACGAGGCTTGCTTTGTGTTTAGAAACTCGCTTAACCAACCCTGTGGATACGCCACATAAACCTTTCTTATGTTGCCTATCTTGCCGGAAGCTACCAATTGCCGCGCCTCCTTAATCATAGGATAGCCCGTATAAGTATGGGTAAGACAGAATAATTTACCACTCGCTTCCACCACCTTTTTTAAGTCCTTTGCTTCCTGAAGATTAAACGTCATCGGCTTATCCATAACAACGTGAAATCCATTTTCAAGTGCCATTTTCGCCGGGTCAAAGTGCACATGGTTCGGCGTAACAATGCTTACAAAATCCATGGCTTCGCCATCAGGCAGGTTTTTTTCTTTTTGGATCATTTCTTCATAAGATCCGTAAGTTCTTTCTTCTGGCAGGTGCAACATCTCCCCACTCGATTTTGACTTTTCAGGATCACTACTGAAAGCTCCGCAAACCAGTTCTATTTCTCCATCCATCAAAGCTGCAATACGATGCACCGCGCCAATAAATGCATCTTTACCTCCGCCTATCATTCCCATCCTCAATTTTCTTTTCATAATAGTGATGTTAACTAGTTGTTGTTGAGTAAATGATGATTATAAATTAAAAATAAAAAAATTACATTTATAAATATTTTTTATGTTGAAATTGACTTTAAACATACTTATTTGCATTGCCGGTAAAAATGTATAAACTGAATTGATGGGATAAATATATAAAGAGAATTATGAATTTAATAAACTGATATTCCAAAACATTTGTAACTTTCAGTCCATCAATAACGATACATGCCACAAAAAAAATCAAGAAGGATTGCCATAAAGAACATTCTTGTGGGGACTGCTGCTTTAGGCGCCTTACCGAATCTCTCACACGCAACGGGAAAAATTTCAAACAGAAAAACTACTACATTGAAAGGTAATATTAACCACTCCGTATGTCGCTGGTGTTATAGCGCTATCCCTTTAGAAGAATTTTGCCAGTCTGTAAAAAGTATAGGCTTTAGTGCTATAGATCTTGTGGGCCCAAAGGATTGGGATATGCTTAAGAAATATGGCATTTTTTCTTCCATGTGTAATGGGGCGGAAATCAACATTCCGCATGGCTGGAATGATAAACAATATCACGATACCCTGATAAAAAATTATACAGATATGATACCGCTTGTTGCTAAAGCCGGGTATAAAAATCTTATCTGCTTTAGCGGTAATAGAAGTGGTATACCCGATGATGCGGGTTTAAAGACCTGTGTGGAAGGATTGAAACAGATTATGTCTTTGGCAGAAAAGCATAACGTAATTATACAGATGGAATTGTTAAACAGCAAAGTAAATCATAAGGATTATATGTGTGATAGAAGTGCCTGGGGAGTGGAACTATGTAAACAGCTGGGATCTGAAAATTTCAAACTGTTATACGACATCTACCATATGCAAATAGATGAAGGAGATGTAATCAGAACCATTCAAAACAATTACCAGTATTTCGGGCATTATCATACAGGTGGCGTTCCCGGTCGAAATGAAATTGATGAAACGCAGGAGTTATATTATCCTGCTATTATGAAGGCCATTTTGAAAACAGGCTATAAAGGTTATGTGGCCCAGGAATTTATACCTGCTAAATCAGATAAAATTGCTTCCTTAAAAAGTGGTGTGGAAATATGTGATGTATAAGTGTCGGTTCAATCATGCAAACATTTTGAAACAGATTAGCAAGTAAGTTTTCTTTATAAAAATACTAAAGATTTATGGCTGATAATACGTATGATGCCATTGTGATAGGTTCCGGGATCAGCGGTGGCTGGGCTGCCAAAGAACTTACTGAAAAGGGATTAAAAGTGCTGATGCTTGAAAGAGGACGTGATATCGTGCACATTAAGGATTACATAAGTGCAACGAAAAAGCCTTGGGAATTTCCTCACAGGGGCGTGGGCCGCACCCAGGAAATGATAAAGGATTACCCGGTGCTTAAGAGAGATTCTTTTCTAAAGGAAGATAATCTTGATTACTGGGTAGATGAAAAAGAAAGCCCTTATGTGGAAGTGAAGCCTTTCGATTGGTTTCGCGGTTATCATGTAGGCGGCCGGTCATTGATGTGGGGCCGACAAAGTTACCGGTTAAGCGACCTTGATTTTGAAGCTAATGTAAAGGATGGCATTTCCATAGACTGGCCTATTCGTTACAAAGATATAGCACCATGGTATAGTTATGCAGAAAAATTCGCTGGTATCAGCGGTACAAGGGATAACCTTCGACAATTACCTGATGGGGACTATATGCCTCCAATGGAAATGAATTGTGTGGAAAAGGACGTTGCTGCAAGAATTAAGGAACATTATAAAAATGCGAGGACCATGATCATCGGTCGGGTTGCTAATATAACAGTACCGCATAATGGTCGAACTAATTGTCAATTCAGGAATAAATGTTCGTTGGGCTGCCCGTTCGGGGGCTATTTCAGTACACAATCAGCAACCCTGCCGGCAGCAGTGGCTACCGGCAATTTAACCTTACGGCCCTTTTCCATCGTTACGCAGATACTATATGATAAAGATAAAAAGAAGGCAAAGGGAGTTCAGATAGTGGATGCGGAATCCAATAAAACGTATGACTTCTTTTCTAAAATCGTGTTTGTATGCGCTTCTGCCATGAATTCAGCCTGGGTTTTGATGAATTCGGCTACTGATATCTGGCCTGATGGCCTGGGAAGTTCCAGCGGTGAATTAGGACATAATCTGATAGACCATCATTTCCGTGCCGGAGCTTCCGGCCCGGCGGAAGGATATGAAGATAAATATTATTTTGGCCGTCGTGCTAACGGCATCTACATTCCCCGATTCAGGAATTACAATGGAGAAAAACGTGATTATATACGTGGTTTTGGTTACCAGGGTGCGGCAAGCCGTAGCGGCTGGAACCGTGAGGTAGCAGAACTCAATATCGGGGCAGAATTCAAAGACGCTCTTGTGGAGCCCGGACCCTGGATGATGGGTTTAACAGGTTTTGGGGAAACATTACCTTACCACGAGAACAAAATTTCGCTGGATAAGAATGTGAAAGATAAATGGGGATTACCCGTATTGGCTGTAGACGCTGAAATTAAGGATAATGAGAAGAAGATGCGGAAAGATATGATGGAGGATGCAAAAGAAATGCTGGAAGCCGCAGGTATAAAAAATGCAAAGACCCATGATCTGGGGTATGTACTGGGAGCCGGCATTCATGAAATGGGTACTGCCAGGATGGGAAAGGATGCTAAGACTTCGGTAGTGAACAAGTACAACCAGGTTTGGGATGCACCTAATGTATTTGTTACTGATGGATCCTTCATGTCTTCAGCGGCCTGCGTTAATCCATCGCTTACATATATGGCCATGACCGCAAGAGCAGCCGATTACGCAGTTTCTGAATTAAAAAAACAAAATCTCTGATAATAAAAATTTGACCTTCGAAGTCTTCGTAGACTTAGAAAGTCTTCCATGATCTATCATTTCATTTTACTCATTCCTTGACCTTTTGAGATATAAATATTTTTTATGAATAGAAGAGAAGCAATTTCAGCCGTGTCCCTGTTGTTAGGGGGATCCATTGTAGGTTCAAACCTATTATTATCGGGTTGTAAAAATCCTGAGACAAAAGTTGCTGAGAACCTTGAATTTGATCAGGATAAAGTGGCATTTCTGGATGAAATTGGCGAAACTATCATCCCCGCCACCAGCACTCCTGGAGCGAAAGCGGCAAAAGTCGGAGAATATATGAAAGTTATAGTAGATGATTGTTATGACGAAAAAAACCGTAAAATTTTTATTGAAGGGTTGGCTAAAATAAACGAGGCTTCCAAAAAGAAGTTTGATAAATCATTCCTGGAAGCAGATGCAAACCAGCGGCATGCATTATTGGTAGACCTGGATAACGAGCAAAAAGAGTATATGAAAAAGAAGAAAAAAGATGAATCATCTCACTATTTTAGAATGATGAAGGAATTGACGCTGCTCGGATATTTTACTTCTGAAATTGGTTGCACCCAAGCATTGCGATATGTGGATGTGCCGGGTAAATACGAAGGTTGCGTACCATATAAAAAAGGCGATAAGGCCTGGGCCTGACGGTAAGATATAAAGTAATAAAGAAAAGAGGCTATCATGATTCATGATAGCCTCTTTTCTTTAATAAATGCAAATACCTTTATGATTCTGATTCATTTTTCTGATCTGCTTCTGGTTCCGCAGTTCCTGTTGTATCATCAGTAGGCATCTCGGGCTCTGTTACAGGCACCACATCATCTGCTTTCGGTGGTTCTGTAACTGGCGCTGGCACCACTTTTTTGGAAGACCTTTTTCTGACAGCTGGTTTAGCTGGCGCTGCTTTCTTAGGCGCTGCTTTTTTTACCGGTGCTGCTTTTTTGGGTGCTGCTTTCTTAGGAGCCGCTTTCTTAGGAGCCGCTTTCTTAGGAGCTGCTTTTTTTGGAGCCGCTTTCTTAGGAGCTGCTTTCTTAGGCGCTGCTTTTTTTGGAGCCGCTTTTTTGGGAGCCGCCTTTTTCGCAGCCGCTTTCTTAGGAGCCGCCTTTTTTAGAGCTACTTTTTTTGCAGCTGCCTTTTTAGGCGCTGCTTTCTTGGGTGCTGCTTTCTTAGGTGCAGCCTTTTTTGGAGCAGCTTTTGGAGCACTCTTCTTTTTCGGAGCACCCTTTTTTGCTGGCTGTTTTTTACTGGCCATATTGTTTCTGAATTTAATGGTTAGAAATGATAATTAAATTTACGTAAGCAAATTTTAATTACAAATATATTTTGATTTAAATACGAATAAAGTTTGAATTCGCACAATTAAACCTTAAAAATTCTTTCAAAATCAGAGTTGCCTTAATTGATTACTGCCTAACGTAAGTTTTCGAGAGGTATTTTTTATTAACCATAATTCAATACCTTTGCGCACCAATTTATTGTCATAAGGGCAATGATTGTTTTTAAAAATATAATACAAGGGAGATACCAATGCAGTAACTAGTAACCGATGAGTTAACATTTAACCCAAACAATTGAAGCGCTTTAAAATAGTGCTTCCAGTCTCAAAAATATACATTAGTCATTAAACAACTACAAATAGCAAGTCATGGCAGACTTAAGATATCAAAGGAATTTTGGAATTGCGGCTCATATAGACGCCGGTAAAACTACTACTACAGAGCGAATTCTGTATTATACAGGGGTTAATCATAAAATTGGTGAAGTTCATGATGGCGCTGCCACCATGGACTGGATGGCCCAGGAACAGGAGAGAGGTATTACTATTACGTCAGCTGCTACCACTTGTTTTTGGAACTTTCCTACTACACAGGGTCAAAAAAATGCGGATAGTAAGCTTTATAAATTTAACATTATTGATACACCCGGTCACGTTGATTTTACTGTGGAAGTAGAACGTTCGCTGCGTGTATTGGATGGATTACTGGCATTGTTTGATGCTGTAAGTGGTGTGGAACCCCAGAGTGAAACTGTGTGGCGTCAAGCCAACCGGTACAAGGTACCTCGTATTGGTTTTGTAAATAAAATGGATCGCTCCGGTGCGGATTTCCTGAATGTTGTAAAACAGGTTAGGGAAATGCTTGGAGCAAAAGCCGTTCCCTTACAATTGCCTATTGGGGCTGAAGATCATTTTACAGGTATTGTTGACCTTATCACCCTGAAAGGCATTATCTGGGATGAAGAAACCCGTGGGATGACATTTAAAGAAGTGCCTATCCCCGCAGATATGGTGGAAGATGTGAGAGAATGGAGACAGCATCTCATTGAAGCAGTTGCCGATTATGATGAAAATTTGTTGGAAAAGTTCTTTGACGATCCTAATACGATTACGGAACAGGAAATTCATGATGCTATCAGGAAAGCAACGATAGATATTTCGATCATTCCAATGATTTGCGGCTCTTCATTTAAAAATAAAGGAGTACAAACAGCTCTTGATGCAATCATCAGGTATTTGCCTGGTCCTCTTGACATTGAACCTGTTAAGGGAACTAATCCTGATACAGGTGAAGAAATTACCCGTAAGCCAGATGCAAAAGAGCCTTTCGCAGCTTTGGCATTTAAAATAATGACAGATCCATTTGTAGGAAGACTAGCGTTTTTCCGGGCTTATAGTGGTCACCTGGACTCGGGATCATATGTGTTAAATACACGTACGGGCAAGAATGAGCGTATTTCCCGTATCATGCAAATGCATGCTAATAAGCAAAATCCGGTTGATTTTATTGAAGCTGGTGATATTGGGGCCGCTGTTGGATTTAAGGATATCAAAACAGGGGATACCCTTTGTAATGAAAATCATCCTATCGTACTGGAACTTATGACCTTCCCCGAACCTGTAATTTCGATTGCAGTTGAGCCCAAAACACAGGCTGATGTGGATAAAATGGGAATGGCCATTGCCAAACTGGTAGAGGAAGATCCTACGTTGAAGGTGAAAACCGATGAAGAAACAGGACAGACAATTCTAAGCGGTATGGGCGAATTACACCTTGAGATAATTGTTGACCGCATGAAGCGTGAGTTCAAAGTAGAGATCAATCAGGGTGCGCCGATGGTTGCATATAAAGAGGCCTTCAAAGTTACGGTGGAGCATAGAGAAACATTAAAAAAGCAAACGGGTGGTAGAGGTAAGTATGCTGATATCGTTTTCGAACTCGGGCCTGCTGACGAAGAATTTCTGAAAGAAGGTAAAGGTTCTTACCAGTTTGTAAATGATTTGTTTGGGGGATCAATTCCCCGTGAGTTTGTACCCGCTATTCAAAAAGGATTTGAATCATGCATGACAACGGGTGTTTTGGCCAGTTACCCGGTGGATAATATGAAGGTCAGGGTATTTGATGGTGGTTTCCACGCGGTGGATTCAGACTCAATGTCCTTTGAGCTTTGCGCCAAACAAGGATTTCGTGAAGCAGCCAGGAAGGCAAAACCTGTATTACTGGAACCGATCATGAAAATCGAAGTTATCACTCCTGACCAGTATATGGGTGATGTTACGGGTGATTTAAACCGTCGCCGCGGAATGCTCGAAGGTATGGATAGTAAAGCAGGCGCCCAGGTAATTAAAGCAAAAGTGCCTTTAAGTGAAATGTTTGGTTATGTTACGCAATTGCGCTCATTATCATCGGGCCGTGCCACTTCAACCATGGAGTTCAGTCATTATTCACCTGCACCAAATAATATCGCTGAAGAAGTAATAGCAAAAGTTAAGGGCAAAGTGAATGCATAATTAATAGCCTATTTTTAATAATGTAAAAGGCCCTGTCCTGCTCCGGACGGGGCCTTTTGTATAATACTTGCCGCCGATGGGTAAACAGGTGTTTGGTTCTCGTATTTTTTTTTTATATTCATGAAAAGATGGCCAATATGTAATAGAGGCAACCTTTTAAGGCTTTATTCCGATTATTTAAATACACAAAACCTTGACCTTGCTTGTAAGCCAGGAAATAGAAAATATTATACATGGGTGCGTAAAATTGCAAAGAGAAAGTCAGAAGCAATTCTACACTTATTTCTACAGCTATGCTATGGCTATTTGCCTGCGTTACGCACATACCGATGACGATGCCATGGAAATCGCAAACGATGGCTTCTTAAAAATATTTAGGGAACTGTCTTCTTTTGAAGCGAGGTATGAAGACGTTGAGGCTTCTTTAAAAGGTTGGATGAAAAAGATCATGGTAAACACTTCTATTGATCATTTCAGGAAAAACCAAAAACATCAGATGAATGTTTCGATAGATGACAAGTTGTTTCACATAGAAGATCATGCTGAGACATCTATTGATAAATTATCGTATGAAGAAATTTACAAACTGGTACAACAATTATCTCCCGTTTACCGTACTGTATTCAATTTATATGTTATTGATGGATTTAAACATGAAGAAATTGCTAAAAAATTAAAAATATCGGTAGGTACATCTAAATCGAATCTGGCAAAAGCGAAAATTAATATTAAAAAAATGATTCACGAACGACAGAAAAGCAGATATGGACAAGCAACAATTTGATCATATTGAAAATCGTATCCGCAAGGCTGCAGATGAAATTTCCATACCTGCTAATGAGGTGGCTTGGGAAAAAATACAGGTGCTGCTCGATGATGAATTTAATAAAGATCATCGTCGTCGTCGCGGTGGCATTTGGTGGTGGTTTTCTTTGGCCCTGTTAATAATTGCTGGCGTGGGTATTTATTTTTATCAAAATCAACCGCCTGAACCAGGTGCTAAAATGTCTCTAAATACTGCCGCACCCGGTGTGTCCCCGCCTTCTCCACCAAAGAAGATTGGCATTAATGCCGAAAAGGAGAAAGCTAAGGCCACCCAAAGTACTAACAATGATCAACAAGATAAGGTAAGGCAAAGCTTACCTGTTGATAAAAACGAAGATTTAGAAAAAGACAAAAAAATATTAGAAAAACAATCTGGTAGTTTATTCAATGAGGTTCAAAGTGATAAGGATGTTAAAAAGGTGTTTCCCAAAACGATAGTGGATAAATCCAACCCGGCAGAGGTTAGTGAGTTACATACAGGATTAACAAAAACAACGAAGCAACCAGCAATTGTATCTGGTTCGGGAGCGCGTAATAAATCTTTATTGCTGAGTGGTAAATCAAAGAATAAAAAAGCAGAGAAGTGGCCAGTAAACGGTTTGACAAATGATCCTGCGCAAAATGAGCAAACAGTTGACAAGAATAATAACATTGGTAAAACTGTTGAGTCAGATAAAACCGGTGGCATAAATACAGGTAAACCATCCAATGTTGATTCATTGCAAAATACTGTTTCGACAGCTACAGTTATTACCCCGGTTGAGCAGTTGGATAGCTTAATAAAGCATGATAGCTTAGCTAGAAAAACCATTAAAATAAAATCAAATGTTCCCTCATCAAAAGGGTTTTATTTAGTAGCCTCTGTTGCAGGTGATGCAACGGGCATCAAAAAGATTTCTACAAAAGAAATCAAACCAGTGTATGGAATAGGCGTCGGTTACAGTTTTAATAATAGGTTAAGTGTGCAAACAGGATTCTATGCAGGAAAAAAAATATATACAGCAGGACCCGACGATTACAAAGTTACTCCAGGCTCTTATGTTGCAAAAATTATAAGTGCGCAAGCAGAATGTTACATTTACGATATTCCGATCTCGGTGAGATACAATGTTTTTCAACGAAAAATGTATAATGTGTATTTTACCACCGGCCTCTCTACCTATATTTTCAAAAGAGAAACGTATGATATGCATTTCTATAATCCAACCGGAACATATAGGCGCATGTCATATACATACCATCATAATACAGACTATCTTTCAATCTTGAACTTATCTTTAGGATTTGAACGCAAGCTTTCTAATGCGTTTTATATTCAAGCCGAGCCATATTTAAAATTGCCATTGGCCGGCTTAGGAGAAGGCAATGTTAAATTATATTCCGGAGGACTTCAACTGGGAATCAAATATCAACATATTAAAAATAAAAAATAATTTAGATTTTTCTTATCCAGGTTTTGTGTTAGGGCTTGCCATTAATTGGCGGCCCTTTTTGTTTGCATGCATAGCAAACATTTTAGTTATTGTAAAAAATATTGCTGTTATGTATATGCGCAGTTATTATATTATTATAGGCTTCCACATAAAGGAAATACGATAATACCCACTCCTCAATCAATACTACTCCCTACTTCCATGCTAATGCAGGCAACCCTTGTACATGTATTTACGATTCTATCTGTAAATTAAGAGTATGAGTAAAGGGAAGATTATATTTCGTTTGTTAGTAAGTTCTTTTATTATGTTCAACTTTATTTCATGTTTTAAAAATGATACCCGTGAACCACCTCCTGTTGTTAATACATGCACCGGAATTACAGGGCCATTATTTGCAGCAGTCAAAAATCTGGTAGCGACAAAATGTGTAGGTTGTCACAACAATGTAATTGCAAATGGGGGCATGAATTTCACCATCGAATGTAACATAGTAATAAATAAAAGCATAATAAAGCGCAAGGCAGTTGACGAGGGAACGATGCCTCCAACAGGCACGTTACCCCAGGCTGATAAAGCAACTATCTCAAATTGGATCAATGCCGGTGGAAAATATACAGACTAAGCTTTTACCTGGGTACGTAATCTTTAAAACAAAATGATTATTATGAAACTGAAGGGAAAACATGTGTGGCTGGCCTTATTGATAGTTATAACTATTGCGGGAATATATGCATATCGCGAATACAACCGTAAACCGGCTGATCTCTCAAATGTAGCTTCACAATCAAGTACTACAGCGGATAGTCTTGTGATGTTGTTTGAAAAGGACGAGCTAAAAGCCAATGCTCTTTACCTGGGAAAGGCCATTGATGTAACAGGTGTCATCGCGGAAATCACCAATCAAAAGGATACTATAATAAATGTTACGTTAGGAAAAAAGGATGATATGCACAGAGTCAGTTGTTTGATGGATGTACAACACATCAATGATGTCAAAACTTATAAAGAAAGTGATATGATAAAGCTTAGAGGAATCTGTAATGGGTATCTGATGGATGTAGAGTTAAACAGATGCGTGGTAATTAAATAAAATGTAGTTTAACAAAATAAAATTTTTATGAAGAAATCAATATGTATATTAATTGTACTGGCAATAGGAATTCATCTGGTAACCGCTCAAAAAAAATATTTTTGTAAAACGGCAAAGATTTCATTTTATTCAAAAGCTCCGTTGGAAGATATTGAATCACACAATACACAAGTCCTTACAGCATTTGATGCCATCACTGGTCAAATTGAATTTGCCGTATTGATAAAAGGCTTTGAATTTGAAAAGGCAAAAATGCAGGAACATTTTAATGAAGAATACATAGAGAGTGATAAATACCCTAAAGCGCTTTTTCTTGGAACTTTAAAAGATCCTGGTCAGCTAACACTGGATAAAGATGGCGTTTATAAAGTTCAGGTAATTGGATCATTAACACTCCATGGAGTTACAAAACCTCAAAATGCGGAAGCCATATTTATCGTAAAGAATGCAATTGTTAATGCCACTGCCGAATTCAATGTAGCTGTGGCAGATTATAATATTAAAATCCCTGCATTGGTAGCAGATAAAGTAAGCAAGTCAGTAAAAGTGGTTGTAAATGTTCCATCCTATCAGCCACGTTAATAAGTTGATTCATTAATGGTGGAGGAATAAGTTAAAATAAATAATATGATCAAGAAGTTATTTGCTGTTATTATTTTCGTGAATCTGCTGTTGACCGCAATTGCACAGGAAAGTTTATTGAAGGGTTTGGAAGATAGTGTGCCTGTAAGGGAAAAAGTAAGTTCAGCATTTAAGTCGACCCGGGTTATAAATGCTCATTCTATTGAAATGCTGCCCAAAGGAAACCTGGATTTCAGGATCCTTCACCGGTTCGATCCTGTTAATAATGGCGTAAAGGAATGGTTTGGTTTAGATGGTGCCTATATGCGTATGTCTTTTGATTACGGGATAACTAATAATCTAATGGTAGGTATCGGCCGAAGCACATTCAGGAAAGAGATTGATTATTTTTTGAAAACAAGAGTTTTTCAGCAAAGCAGGGGGCCCGGATCAATTCCATTTTCTTTATTGGTAGCTGTAGGTTCCACAATATGGACCGAAACATCAGATCCTTATAAAACCAATATTACTGAACGTACCGCCCATTATATACAAATAATAGCTGGCAGAAAATTCAGCGAAAAATTTTCTTTACAGTTAAGTCCTATTGCAGTTCATAGAAATTTGATAGAGATCGGCGATAATGATAATACAATCTTTGCAATCGGTGGCGGGGCACGTTTTAAAGTAAGTAAAAGAATTGCATTTACAGTTGACTATCATCATCCTGTCAATGGACTTACCTCTTTAAATAGAGACCCCTTGTCTGTTGGAGTAGATATTGAAACCGGGGGGCATGTGTTCCAGTTACATTTTTCCAATGTTATTGGCATGAATGAGCGGGCTTACATTACTCAAACAACTGACAAATTTTTTAATGGTGACATACGGTTCGGTTTCAATTTGTCCAGAATTTTCAAATTGGGGAAAAAGAGAAAATAGGATCCGTACTCTTTAAGTATTACCCGTAATCTGTTGTGCGATGACGGGTAATTTTTTTATAAAGAGGGAATGAACAATTATCTAACTGGAACACTAAAATTAGTTTACTTTATACCCTTAAAAAGTGATCTATGCGTTTTTGTATTCCTGTTAAGATTTGCGTTGTCCTAATCATTGCTGCTTGTGCTGTACTCAAAAATTTTGCCCAGGCTCCTGGCGGATTGAAATGGTCGGCCAACGGTAATTCTTATTTAAGAGCTGAACAAGGTGATATCGTTCAGTACCAAATGCCGGCAAATAGTAGAAAAGTGTTGATTTCGAAAGATAAACTTGTACCAGCCGGACAAAATATAACCTTAAGCATAAGGAACTTTAATTTTTCAGATGATAATAACAAATTGCTTGTTTATACCAATTCAAAAAAAGTATGGCGCCAGGATACACGGGGAGATTATTGGGTACTTGATATAAAAACAAACGGTCTTAGTCAGTTGGGTAAATCAAGACCGGCCTCATCACTGATGTTTGCAAAAATATCACCCGATGGAACTAAAGCAGCTTATGTTAGCGAACACAATATCTATTTGGAAAACCTTTCTTCGCATGAAATAAAATTATTAACTTCTACGAACGGTACTAAAAAGTTAATCAATGGTACATTTGATTGGGTGTATGAAGAAGAATTCGATTGCCTTGATGGCTTTCGTTGGAGCCCCGACAGCAAATCGATTGCCTTTTGGCAAATAGATGCTAACCAGGTACGTGATTACTTAATGCTCAACACTACCGATTCCATCTATTCTTTTGTTGTACCTGTTGAGTATCCAAAAGTAGGTGAGGCCCCCTCACCTTATAATATCGGCGTAATTACTATAACAGGTGCTACTATCAAATGGATGAATATTCCTGGCGATCACCGGAACAGTTATTTACCAAGAATGGAATGGGCGGGCAATTCCAACGAGTTGATCATTCAACAGCTCAATAGAAAACAAAATGAGAGCCGTCTAATGTTATGCAATATAAATAGCGGGAATGTGGTTGAAATTTATAAAGAGAATGATGAAGCCTTTATCGATGTAAAAGGGAGATGGCAGGATGATAACATAGGATGGGATTGGTTCAATAAAAACAAAGAGTTTATTTGGGTTAGTGAAAAGGATGGATGGAGGCATATCTACCGCATCAGTAGAGATGGAAAAAAAGAATTCCTGATAACGAAGGGCGAGTATGATATCATAAAGGTTAACCTGATAGATGAGAAATCAGGTTTCATTTATTTTATTGCATCACCCGAAAATGCTACCCAAAGGTATTTATACCGGGTGAAACTTGATGGAAGCGCTAAAGCAGAACGCATCTCGCCTTTAGATCAGCCCGGAACACATGCTTATTCAATTTCGCCAGGCGGACAATATGCGCAACACTCTTTCAGTAATGCTTACACGACGCCGATTTACGAATTTATTAACCTGCCAAATCATGGCGTACTAGGTCTATCTGAAAATATTCCTGAGAAAATTGCTGATGCCAAAAAGTATAATAACGTTCAGTTTTTTAAAATATCAACAGAAGAAGGCATTGAAATGGATGGATGGATGATAAAACCGGTAAATTTTGACAGTACCAAAAAATACCAGGTGTTATTTTATGTTTACAGTGAACCAGCCTCTCAAACTGTTACTGATGCTTACGGAAGAACTGGCACACGATTATTCAATGGAGACATGGCAGAAGAAGGGTACATCCAGATTAGCCTCGACAACAGGGGCACACCAGCACCCAAAGGAAGAACGTGGCGAAAATCTATTTACCGGCAAATCGGCCGGTTGAACATTCGTGACCAGGCGCTCGCCTGTAAAAAAATTATTACATGGAAATTTGTCGATCCCAAACGCATTGCCGTATGGGGGTGGAGTGGAGGCGGCTCCACTACGTTAAACCTGTTATTTCAATATCCTGACCTGTATCAGACCGGTGTTGCTATTGCGGCAGTAGGTAACCAATTAAGTTACGATAATATTTACCAGGAACGCTATATGGGTATTCCCCAGGAGAACAGGCAAGACTTTATATTAGGTTCTCCCATAACCTATGCAAAAAACCTGAAAGGAAATTTATTGTATATGCATGGAACAGGTGATGATAATGTTCATTATCAGAATGCCGAATTGCTAATTAATGAGTTGATTAAAAATAATAAGATCTTCTCCCTAATGTCTTACCCAAACAGAACACATAGTATTTCAGAAGGAGAAGGAACC
The DNA here is from genome assembly GCA_039921525.1 of Chitinophagaceae bacterium. GTDB lineage: Bacteria > Bacteroidota > Bacteroidia > Chitinophagales > Chitinophagaceae > JADCRZ01. The sequence continues at coordinate 42,894 of JBDSBP010000390.1, forward strand.
TCACGTCACCTATCAACCATGTTTACCGATTTCATTCGCAAAAATTGCCCTGGCGGCGGGAGATAAGTTATGGCCAGAATACTTTGTTCTTCCTATATGGCAAAATAATACCCTTAAGAGGAGCGAAAACGTGGATGATAATCTTAAAGGCTTCGAGAATGTATGCAGCGGTTGTGCCTTGGACGAATCCTGGCAAATGTTTTGAAACTATTTTATTAAATTATTCTCAGCCATGGAATAACTATTTCCATAACACTTGATTCTTTGGTAACTTTCATTAGTTCATCAATATACGCGCATGCAAGAAGCTAACCATATTATAATGTCGGTTTGCCTGGGAATTGCCCTAAGCGCATGCTGTGGTTTCCGGATATTTATTCCTTTGTTGGCGGCATCCATAGCCGTTTATAACGGATGGATGGAAGTTCCTCCAGATATGCAATGGATTGGGGGAGTTACCGCAATTATTTCTTTCAGCACAGCGACTATTTTGGAAATCAGCGCATATTATATTCCTTTTTTAGATAATATGCTCGATTTTATTGCAGCACCGCTTGCGGTAATTGCCGGCACGCTGCTGGCTTCCTCAATAATACCGTTTTCCGAAAATGAACCATTGTTCAGGTGGGGAATTGGTTTACTGGCTGGCGGGGCAACGGCGGGCACCATTCAGCTTGGAACCGGTATGATCCGTATTTTTTCTACAAAAGCAACAGTAGGTGCCGGCAACGCTTTAGTTGCTTCTGCAGAAAACGTGGTTGCTTTAACAGGAACTTTATTAAGTTTTATAATTCCCATTTTTATGGCCATATTGTTAGTAATCCTGGTATTTTGGGTATTATTTAGAACAATCAAGAGGCTGGTCAGGCATGAGGAGAGGGTGTTTTGAATAAACAGCATGAGGGTTAAGTTATGAGGTATAGGCATTGCTGAAGTCCATTTTCAATCAATCATCAGCAATTATTAGCTGTTATACTGTATTATCAGACCATAGATCTACACGCGGATTAACGCTCATACCCCACCCCTTATATCTCATACCTGGTTTTTTTTCCAATAAACTTAAAAAAATCCTTTGCTTGTATCTTCCTAGCCCATACCTTTGCACTCCCAATTAAAAATTGGGATTTACGTATGTCACAGCGAATTAGAATAAAACTTCAGTCTTACGATCACAACCTGGTAGATAAATCTGCCGAAAAAAT
>JBDSBP010000391.1:0-20263 GCA_039921525.1 Chitinophagaceae bacterium
CCTGGCCTTCAAAACGGGGCAGGTACATCTTTTCATCCATCCAAACTTTATAGGTATTGTTGTCTTTATCCCGGTATTTGCCATATTGCCAATTGCTGCGCCAACCCACATCGGCGCCGTTTACCAAGTAAACCAGCCTTTCTTTTTCACCGGCATGGTCGCCGTCATTATCCTCACTGATGATGTTACCGTACTCATCAAACACAAACTCATGCGTATTCCGGATGCCTGCGGCAAATATCTCAAAATCACTTCCATCCGGGTTAGAGCGGGCAAGAACTCCGCTATTGGGATTCTCCCATTTTTGTCCGTCCTGTCCTTTACCGCTAAAGCCGATATCACCGATCTGCCAGTAGATCTTTCCATCAGGCCCCTTTTCAACACCAGACATACCATGTCCGCCGAATCCGATATGAACGCCATAACCATGCGAAATAGACGTTTTATCATCAGCTATCCCATCCCCGTTTTTATCTTTAATTCTCCAGAGGTCAGGAGCAACGGCATAAAAAAGGTCTTTGCCGTCAATTAAAAGTCCGCCGGCAACATCGGTTACTTCGTCATGAAAATCATCCACTACCAGTTGACTTTTGTCGGCAATGCCATCACCGTTAGTGTCTTCCAAACGATATACTTTTTCCTTTTCTATTGTGAGGTCCCTCCAGTCATGCGAACTGTCTCCGTTCACATCTTTCAACCATAAATTCTTCTTACTATTTTCCGGGGACAATTCTTTATGAAGGAAAGCCCGCCTTTCTTCCACTGTTTGAAGAGAGATGGAAGGTATCTCCCAGTCGCGATGGGCCCGTATATCAAATTCAGAATTTTTTTGCCGTTCGGTGGTGGTGTAATATAATTTTCCCACCTCATCAATGTCAATTGCAATGGGAGAAATTACGAGTGAATCAATACCCCATAATTTCAAGGTAAGCCCATCGGCCAGTTCGGGCTTGACAACTGACTCTATGGATTTGGCTAACTCCACCGTTTTTGCAGGATCCATTTGTTTGATTCTTTTATCGGCAGGTTCCTGTTTACATCCTGTGAAAAAAAAGATGGCTAAAAGGGCGAGTGGAAAAGAAAATAGCTGATTGGTTTTTATTGCAGCAGAAGTGTTTTTCATTATAGACCGTTGATTAAGCTGATTTTTATGAATAACCTGATAAGAAGCATAAATGTAATACAAAAGCAATTATGGCGTCGTTTGCCTGAACTTTGATTTATGCGATTTGTATGATTAATTTGATTACTTTCCTAAATGTAATGCAAAAGCGATGTTAGCAGGATGACGGCATAGATAATCATGCTAATCACAAAATCAAATAAATCACCCTTCAGACAAAACTTATATGCCCTCACCACGCATCCTTGCCATCAGCAGTTCCCGCGTCGGCAATTCCGGTTACCTGGAAACAGCCTCGCCCCTTATTCAACATTTTCTTGTCGAAGAAAGCCTGGCTATTGCTTTTATTCCCTTTGCTTCCGTTGATAAAAATTATGAAGCATCCCTGTTGAGTGTAAGAGAAGGATTGTCTGTTTTGAATTTTAGTATTCACCTGGTTGAACCACACAATGCGATAACAGTTATTGAAAAGGCAGATGTTATTATGGTAGGCGGTGGCAATACTTTTAAGTTACTGCACGATATTTATGACCTCCGGTTAATGGATATTATACGGAATAAAGTAACTGCAGGAACGCCCTATATTGGCTGGAGTGCAGGATCAAACATTGCAGGCGCCACTATTTGCACTACTAATGACATGCCTGTTATTGAACCTGAAAGCTTTAAAGCATTTTGTTTTTTTCCTTTTCAGATTAACCCACATTACGTTAATATTAAAATGGAAGGACATCATGGTGAAACCAGGGATCAGCGACTTATGGAGTTTACCATATTAAATCCGGGTGTTCCAGTTGTTGGGTTGCCCGAAGGGACAGCTCTGCTGTTAGAAAATGAAGTGCTTCGATTTATTGGTGATGCCGGTGGAGTATTATTTAATTCGGATGAAAATACTGGCCAGCCTGTGCGAAAGGAGATTAAGCGGGAGGCAGATCTTTCATTTTTATTGAAATGATTGTTCGAATTGCATTCATTATATTCGGTTGACCTCTCGCCGCCGGGCGTTTATAGGGCCGGGCCTGCCCCTACAAACGCCCGAACAAAATCAACGATAACCTATAAGGTTTATAATTGAAGATGTCAGAACTAAAGACGCAACCATATAGGTTTGAAGATAGAACTCTGCCCGACATTCAGACCAATATCTCAAGCAAATTTTGCAAGCTATCCTTCAGTGAACCCGAAGCTTCATCAAAAAGCTGGTCCTTCATCTTCTTGGAAGCCTTATTACTGGTAGACATTTTTATCTTTGCTCGTATTGGATCCAGGTCTGCAAAAAGGTTTGCCGTGTGTTTTTCATATTCGGCATCAATAGCTTCAACATTTCGCAATATCTGTTCATATTCATCGGTAATATTATTCATCTCTTTCACATTATCCGGTGAATGCCGCCTGGGTATCCGGTTTCTCAATACCTCCAATTCGCTTGTGTAAGGTTCCATTATTTTTGCCTTTAATTTCTTAAATTATTTGTTAAAACACCGTTTTCTCATGCCTAAAGGTCACTCATTCTACGTAAGTCAGTCATACAGGCAGCAAATATCCATGTATTCTGACTTTAATTTCCCAATTTTGCGTCCTGCATAATTATTGATAAATAAATGCGGAACTGATTAAATACGATTAAAAAAATCAATATGAACAAAAAAAGTGTACTGGTGGTTTCAAATAAGCAACGCGAGGCCAATTCACTGAACGAATGGACCAGCATAGCTCATCCCTTTCATTTAAATATCGTTGACAATGATGAAGCAGCGATAGAATTACTTCCTCAACTGCATTTCGATATGGTGGTTGTAGATGGTACAGATAGTAATATTGATGGACGAAAGTTACATGCAGTACTACCAATTCTACAGGAGGATTTAACTGTGCTGGAATATGCCGGGGAAACGCTGACCGAACTGGAAGATAACGTAAAAGCTATCTTCAACGCAAAGAAGTACCAACGCATTCAACGTATGATGATGCTGGAACCTGCTGTTCAAACTCCCTGGAACCTTCCATCATTCTCGCTGAATTAATTCTAAAACCGGTGTCAAAATAATCGTAATGGGCCTCTACAAGGGCCCGTTTCTTTTTGCAGGCTTCGAAAGTCTTTAGTAGACAATGGACACGTTATGCAAGACTTTCGAAGTCTGCGTCTTTATTGCATCATGTATTCATTCAAGACTTCGGAAGTCAAGTTCTCTTTCGAAGTCAAGTTCTCATCTGCCTGAGTTATCTCCCTGACCTCCGAAGTTGGGAATGTCAGCATCTTACAGAGCTTATGTAGACTTCGAAAGTCTCTAGGGGGAAGACGAAGAATCTCTACCAGCATCCAAGAATGCCTAATTATTGCAGCCAGACTTTTGTTTCAAATTCATTTTCGAATGACTTACCTGTTTTCAGATCATGCAACAAAACACTTTTAACTTCACCTATCCCTGAAAATAAAATTTCGATCCCGTAGATCTTACCTACCGGTATATTATAGGTGGCCTGAAATATTTCTTTACCATTGATCCAAAGTTTCCCCGTCCGGTTTCTTACCTGCAATCTTAATGTGCCTCCCTTACTTAAATCGCTGCTTAAAGAGCTCAGATCTGCCGATTCTCCATTAATAATATTTTCAGAAAATTGTAATCCATTAAAGCTTGCACAACCAGGTTTCATCACCTTGATAAGGTGCTTTGAGCTTTCTCCAAATATAGCAACATTTACTTGTGAGCATCTTACACCGGCTCTTGCGGGGGAGGTTCTCAGTACACTTGTCAATTCAAAATCATCTCCACTAACGTCTACAGGTGTAGCATTTACAAAATGAACAAAAAAAGTACGGTTGGTATCAACGCCTGCACGGAATAAGTCTTCCGTGCTCACATGCATGCTATGATCTTTACGAAGGTTTTGATCGGGCAATGGATATACTCTCACCGAATCCGATTGCATATTCGCAGTGGCTGTCCATCCGTTTGTTCGGAGGTACACTGCTACCGTATCCAGGGGAAGATTGTCATACATCAATACTGGGTAGTAACGGCCGGGTATTTCATAATAATGGGTCAGCAGGTTAGATGTGCTTATCTTTCTCGGCGTTCTTCCATCACCAAAATTTATAGCGAAATTATCCGCGTTCCCTTTAAAATCATCGGGCAATTTTAATTTGAAAACAGCCGAATGGGGATTGGTGCCTTCCGGGTTATTGCAGATCAGTTGTGCACCTTTTAAAACAGGCAAATTCATTGAATCTTTTTTATTTAGCATCCATGCTAACAGGATAGCCAGGATAACACTAGGTAATAATATGGGCCACCTTATCTTTTTCGAAACCGTCTTTTGTTCCGCAGGCTTTTCAGGTGTTGAGATGGTTTGCGCTATTATTTCGCGTACCTTTTCATCTATGCCCGGACGGGGATGATTTTTCATGAACTCATCCCAGTCTACAAATCCGGCGTACCGAGCCAATGTATCCCGGGTTACTTTTTGCGGGTAATACCGTTCGGTAGTTTTCAGTTTTCCAAAAATGCGTTTTAAAGTGTTGGCACTTATCTGTACATCCATCTGCCGGGAAAGCACCCCGCTTAATTTGATGTAATCTCCATTAGTCCATTCGGAAATATTTGGATGCCCGAATTTTTCTCCAACATACCGGCAACAGATGTCGAGGTGGTAGAAGGCCTGCTTATTTTGCGGATGTAAATTATCAGAATCCATAACACTGCAAAATACTTATTTCCATTTGGTTAGGTTGTCCAAAGTTTTGGATAACACATTGGATACTGCAAAGTTTGTAGCAGATATCCCATAAAATTATATTTACCTTGTCGCAACCAATTTACTAACGAAAATGATTGTTATTGTATGAAACCAAAACAGCTTTGTGTTCTTTTATTTGTTTTGATGCTAATGAATAGCGCGCTCGCACAAAACAAACAGGTGAAAGGCACCGTTATAGACGCTGCCACCAATACACCGCTGAGTGGTGTAAGTATCACCGTTCCCGGCACGTCTACCGGCACTACTACTGACAATTCCGGGAGGTTCAGCCTTTCTATCCCGTCAAATGCCAGGGATCTTCTTTTTTCCATGGTAAACTACCAGAATGTTACAGTGAATGCATCAGGTACTCTTAATATCCGCCTTAGCTCCGAAGCCAGGGGCATGGATGAAGTGGTGGTAGTTGGTTACGGCACACAAAAGAAAAAGGATCTTACGGGTGCCATTTCCACTATTGGGGCAAAAGATGTAGGGGGTCGTCAGACCATCCAGGTTTCCGATGCTTTACAGGGAAGTATTGCCGGGGTTTCTGTAACACGTAGTAACGGGGCGCCGGGATCAGGGTCAAATATTTTAATACGCGGTATTACTACTATCGGTACCAATAGCCCCCTGATTATTATAGATGGAGTTCCAGTAAGTAATATAGATAATGTGAATCCCAATGATGTGGAAAGTATTTCAGTACTCAAAGATGCGGCTTCTGCTGCTATTTATGGTTCGAGAGGCGCCGCAGGGGTGGTACTGATCACCACCAAAAGAGCGAAAGACGGGCAAACAAGTTTTGAGTATAATTATGAATATGGAGCACAGAAGCCAACAGCCTTACCAAAATATGTAGGTGTACAGGATTACATGCGCTATTTTAACGAACAGCTGAGCAACGATGGTGGCGCTGCTCTTTATGCAAAACCGCTTATTGACAATTATGCGGATAGTAACCGGCTAAATCCTGACAAGTTTCCCAATACTGACTGGCAGAATACCATTTTACAAAATAACTATGCACCCCGTTCGCGGCACGACCTTGTTTTTACTATGGGAACCGGAAAATTAAAATCAAAAGCATCCCTGGGTTATTCCAATGCCGGCGCATTTTATGATAATTATAAATACGAACGGTACCAGTTCCGAGTCAATACCGACCTGCAGATAAATAGCCGCCTATCTGCTAACCTGGATGTAGCTTATAAGCGCACTAATAATAAAGCTACCAACGGATCGCCCATTAATGAATCCCGCGTGATGCCACCTATTTACGATGATTACTATTCAGATGGTCGCTATGCGGCCGGTAAAGATGGCAGGAACCCGATCGCCCAAATTTATGACGGCGGTTATACCAGGAATCTATATAACCAGATTGCAGGCAGGCTGGCACTTAATTTTAAACCCATTAATGGTTTAACGCTTACAGCCCTGGTGTCTCCGACTTTTGATATGGATAAGAGTAAAACGTTTTCAAAACAAATAAAATATACGGCTGCAGAGGATCCTTCCCGGGTCATTGCCCAAAACCAGGCGAGGACCAGCCTGGGTGAAGGAAGAGCGGAAAGTACTTATATCATTGGTCAGTTCCTGGCCAATTACAATAAGCAAATAGGCAAGGATCATACAATTGATGTGCTCGCAGGATATGAAGAAAATTATTCGTTCAATGATTCGTTGCGTGCCTCCAGGGATGGTTTCGCGCTTACTAATTATCCATACCTGAATGCAGGCTCTTTGGAATTCAGGGACAATTCAGGTACGGCTACTGAATCTTCCCTCAGGTCGGTTTTTGGCAGGCTGAAATACGATTTCAGAAACAAATATTACCTGCAGGGCAATCTCCGCTATGATAAATCTTCCCGTTTTGCACCGCAGTTCCGCGATGCGTTATTTCCCTCCCTTTCAGCAGGATGGAACATTTCTGAGGAACACTTTTTGCAAAATATCAAGTGGCTTTCATTCCTGAAAGTACGCGGCTCCTGGGGTGAAGCAGGTAATGAACGTATAGGAAATTATCCATACCAGGCAATTATCTCTTTTAGTAATGCCCTGTTTTATCAAAATGGCATTGTAGTACCGCAAACAGGCGGCGGACAGGTTGTTTATGCCGTGGAGAACATCTCCTGGGAAACTACGCAAACCTCCGATGTTGGGATAGACGCCGCCTTCCTGCAAAACAGGCTTACCATCACAGGGGACTACTTTAAAAAACGAACTTCCGATATACTGTTACAGTTAGACATCCCGAATTACCTGGGCTATGATAATCCCTACCAGAATGCCGGCACCCTTGATGCCACTGGATGGGAACTGGAAGCAGGCTGGAAAGACCGTATCGGCAAACTGAACTATTCTATAGCCGTTAATTTATCTGATACTAAAACGAAAATAGTAGATTTGAAAGGCACCCAGTTTCGTGCCGACCAGGCCATCCTCCAGGGAGGTGAATTCAATGAATGGTTTGGCTACAGATCAAACGGTTTATTCCAGACAGATGCAGACCGGGCTGGCGCTCCTGTACTCAATGCAAATACCAAGGCTGGTGATGTGAGATACATCGATCTTAATAAAGATGGTAAAATAACACCCGAGGGCGACAAAGAACTATTAGGTGGATCATTGCCCCGGTATCTCTATGGTGGTAATATAAGGGTGGATTATAAAGGGTTTGATGTGGGAGTAATTTTCCAGGGCGTTGGCAAAAAGCGCAGCCGTTTAGGCAACGACCTGGTTCAGCCTTTTGCGGAAGCATTCGGTAATGTTTCTATGGAAATAGCCAATAATTTCTGGAGCAAAAATAATACTGCCGAGAAAAACCTGGCAGCAAAATACCCAAGACTATCACGTACTTCTAATACAAACAACTACGAGATGTCTGATTTTTATTTAATCAATGGCGCATATTTCCGCCTGAAGAATTTCACGGTGGGGTATACCCTAAACCAGGAAGTTATCAAAAAAGCCGGTGTTCAGTCACTGCGTTTGTACCTGGCAGCCAACGATTTCTTTTCTATCAGTAAATTTCCAAAATATACCGATCCGGAAGTAGGCAACGCTTCTTATCCAATCGTAACTACTATTATGGCAGGGGCCACCATTAAATTTTAGTGAATCGCCCATTCACGTTAAAATACCTGAACAATGAAAAAGATATTCTTAATTCTACTAATAGCCTCGGGTTTAAGCGCCTGTAATAAACTGGACCTTAACCCACTGGCAGAAGCATCAACCGGAAACTTTTATTCCAACCAAACCGAACTGGAATTAGCGGTAAATGATTTATACCGCGGAGCTTTCTGGGATAATGATGACGAGGCTTTCACCGATAACTACTGGCACCGCGCCCAACTCGGCAACGCGGTAACATTCGGCACCATGAATGCCGACGATGCGACGGCGCTTTTGTTATGGACCAATGCCTACAAAGCAATCGCCCGGGTAAACACTTTTATAGCTTTAAAAGAAAGAGCTGCAGCTAATACGCCAGCGGCTGTTATATTAAAACTGGAAGCTGAAATGCGCCTGATAAGGGCTTATGAATATTCGAGGCTGATCATTCATTTTGGTGATGTGCCTTTATTAACAGCGCCCATTGAACTATCAGAAGCTACCGGCATTCTAAGAACCAATAAAGAAGAAGTACTAACCTTTATTTTTGCTGAGCTTAACTTTGCCACTACGAACCTTCCCCAGTCGTACGCCACAGCCGAACTCCGCCGTTTTTCAAAAGGCTCGGCACTTGCCATCAAAACCAGGATAGCATTATTTATGGGCAAATGGGCAATAGCAAGAGATGCGGCTAATGCTGTTATGCAACTGGCAAATGCCGGTGTTTATTCCCTGAATGCCAGTTATCCGCAACTGTTTTTAAAAGCCGGTGAAACCAGTAAAGAAATAATCATCAGCCTCCCACGCGACCAGGCCCAACAGGTATACACAACCGCCGGAATAGTGCAGGATTATATAGCAAGGAATGCCGGGGGCTTTGGTGCACAGATACCCACACGGGAACTGGTAGACGCTTTTGAATGTATTGATGGCAAACCAATAAATGAATCACCGTTATACAGCCCATTGAATCCTTTTAAAAATCGTGATCCAAGACTCGGGGCAACAGTGGTTGAATTCGATACACAATGGCTGGGATACAGTTATCAACCTCACCCTGATACGCTTACCGTTTTCAGTTCAAAAGAAAACAGGCGCGTGTCAAACAAGGATAACCGTGCCGTTGCAACGTTCGCCAGTTACACCGGTTTTCTCTGGAAGAAAGGCATTGACCAGACCTGGGCCGACCGGCTGGCGGAAGATAATGACGCTATCCTTTACCGTTATGCAGAAATATTACTTAACTACGCGGAAGCAAAAATAGAACTGGGTGAGATTGATGCCAGTGTATTAAATGCCATCAACCAGGTAAGAGCCAGAGCGTATGGTGTTGCCGTAACAGCCACTACTTCCTATCCTGCAGTAATTTCCACCAACGCTGTTGAGTTAAGAAAAATACTAAGACGGGAAAGACGGGTAGAGTTTGTAAAAGAAGGGCTTCGCTATATGGACCTGATCCGTTGGAAACTGGCAGAGAAGGCATTGACCAAACCTGTTATCGGACTGCCTGATCCTGCTGTGCAAAACCGCGCCAAATGGCCATTTCCCGGTGTTACCCCTATTGATGCAGATGGCATTCCTGATTACTCCGGTTTTGGTGCAGATGTAAAGATTATTGCACAGCGATCATTTGATAAAAGCAAACAATATTTATGGCCTATACCTTCCATTGAAAGAAGAGTGAATGATAAGCTGACGCAGAACCCGGGGTATTAAGAGCGTCTGAACCGCTGATGCAAATGATTAAATTGATTGAGCTGAAACATGTCCGGCATAAATGTAAATTTCTTTTTAGACTCTTTACACTAAGAGATCGAATTAATCACTTTAATCATTTCAATCAGCGGTTCAGACAAAAAAACATTTATTAAAAAATTATTTTTAAAGTACATCATATGATAAAATTATCGGGATGGGTATTTATTGCAATATTAATTAGCATGAATGCCATATCACAATCACCTGCACCATTTGTGAAAGCAGGAAAAAAACCGTTGCAAATAAGTGGCGTATATCCCCACCTTGCATTGTTCAATGAAGGTGGAGGATTTCCCTGTGCGGGGGATGGTGGTGAAGGCGGCATTGGTGCAATAACACCCTGGGCCGGCAAGTTATGGATGATAACGTATTCGCCGCATTGTCCCAGTGGCAGTTCCGACAAATTATATAGTCTGGATAAAGATCTTAACATTACCATGCATCCTGAAAGTATTGGTGGCACTCATGCCAACAGGATGATCCATAAAGAATCCAACCAGTTAATAACCGGCACTTACCTCATCGATGCACAAGGAAAAGTAAGAGTGATACCTCTAACGGCGATGCCCGGACGAATGACCGCTACAGCCAGGCATCTGACCGATCCGGCCAACAAAGTTTATTTCCTGGATATGGAAGGTGCGGTATATGAAGCTGACGTGCATACGCTGGCAGTAACCAAATTATTTTCTAAGCCCGTTCCCGGTTGGCACATGAAAGGAGGTTATACTGCGCAAAATTTGCTGGTGCTGGCTAACAATGGTGAGCACCGTCCTGCTGATATCATAAAAGCAGATCTTAAAGCAGGAGCCGATCCTGCGAACGAAGAAGAGATGGGTGTACTTGCATCCTGGGATGGCAAGGACTGGAAGATCGTTGAAAGAAGGCAATTCACGGACGTAACCGGCCCGGGTGGAATTTATGGTTCGCCCGATAATGCAGCGCCATTATGGAGCATAGGTTGGGACAAACGTTCCGTGATTCTTAAATTACTGGACGCCGGCAAATGGTATACCTATCGTCTTCCGAAAGCTACGCATACTTTTGAACATTGGGGCGGTTGGTACACGGAATGGCCGCGCATCCGTGAAATAGGAAACAATAAAATGCTGATGGATATGCATGGAATGTTTTATAATTTCCCTAAAACATTTTCCAGGAATAATAGCGGCGGTATTTCTCCCATCAGTACACATCTTCGATATATTCCCGACTTCACAAACTGGAATGGTAAACTGGTCATTGCAACCGATGAAACTACCATCTTACAAAATCCATATGCCGGCAGATCACAATCTAATTTATGGTTTGGCGCTCCGGATGATTTGAAAGAATGGGGAGCCGCCAGTGGCTGGGGTGGCCCCTGGATGAAAGATACCGTTAAAGCTGGTGAAGTCTCCGATGCTTTCCTGGTAAGTGGATTTAGTAAAAAAATACTGCACCTGAGTCACGAAGATGCAGGCGCTGTTAGTTTTACCATAGAAATAGATAAAACAGGTAATAACAAATGGGAGAAGTACAAAACTATTGTTGTGCCTGCCAAAGGTTATGAATATTTTATTTTTCCTGGCGAATTCTCTGCCAACTGGGCAAGAGTACTTGTAAATAAAGATTGCACCGCTTCTGCGTTCTTTCATTTTACCGGTAAGGGACAAGCGAAAACAGATGCCATGTTTAATTCATTGGCAGGGATTGATGAGACCGGCGCTGTTCAGGCTAACCTGGTGCGCCCGGCAAAACACAATAAAAATTTACAGGTGGTTAATACAAGCGCCGGTAATAAATATACGGAGGTGAATGAAAAGATTGAATTCATTCAACCGGCAGCCGATAGTTCGGCAGCCGTGTCAAAACTACTCGCTCTTAAAAAAGAGTTTGATATGGATGAGGCTTCGGTGATTATCAAGGATAAGACCGGCACTTTCCGACTTCCAAAAACATCTGCAGTTTATGACCAACCTTTTGCAGCTGGCTGGCCGCGTGGGATACGAGAACTGGAGTCAGAAAGGTTTATGCTTAATGCGCATGGCACGTTGTATGAAATAGGAAGAGAATCCGGGTATGCTGCTATACGTCCGGTTACAACACACAAAAAGAAGATAGTTGATTTTTGCACCTGGCGCGGATTACTGGTTATCAGCGGCACTAAAATCAATTCAAAGAGCGATGGTCATTATTTCAGTGATAAAGGCAATACAAATGGTTTATGGTTTGGTGCTATTGATGATCTTTGGAAACTAGGTAAACCTGTTGGTGAGGGTGGTGTTTGGAAAAACACTTCAGTTAAAGCGAATGAACCATCATTGCCATTTTTGATGACCGGGTATGATAAGAAAAAAGTATCGCTCACTTCTGATACCGATGTAACCATTACTTTGGAAGTTGATGTTGATTTGAATGGATGGCATACTTATAAGGTTATAAAAGTTCCTGCAGGTAAAACGATAGAGCATGTTTTCCCTGATGGCTTTAGCGCGCATTGGGTGAGGGCTACGGCGGATAAGAATTGTAAGGGGACGGTTTGGTTTAAGTATGAGTGAGGGCTATTTTACTGGTTTTTTTAAATGACTTTCGAAGTCTTACAACTGACTTCCGATGTATTTAAGACTTGTAAAAAAGCGAACTTAATTTGATTATAAAATGACGAAAATTTGAAAATTGAATATGTTCAAAAATAAATAATCGATTGGTAAACCGCAGCATAAAAACCTATAAGGCTTGCATTTTTAGTGCCGGCACTACGAGTTCAAACCTTATAGGTTTAAACGGGGTCTGACCAAAAAACACAATTTTTTGGGTTGACTTCCGAAGTCTTCAAGACTTCGAGAGTCTAAATTTGAGACCTCTGTCAGACTTTCGAAGTTTTACAAACATCGGAAGACAGGGTCTATACTTCTCATTGGCACTTCGAAATTCTTAATTGATGTACCCGAACTTTTAAGTTATCTATTATGCAAAACTTTCGAAGTCTGGAAGACTTCGGAAGTTATCCTAAAAAGCTTCGGAAGTGCCGCCCCCGCGAAAACATTTAAAACGTCTTATTCAACGTTCCCAGCCCTATCGACAAAGTTAAACGGCCTTGGCTATGCGCAGTTATCCCCACCGTGATAGCAGCTTGGTAAAATGGTACCTGTTGACGATAGCGAAAAAAAAACAGCACTAAGCTCAACTTATTGCTAATTAAAATATTTATCCGTTTAAATTAAAAAAGTTTGAAAAGTAAATAATAAACTTTAACTTTTAGCCGAAATATAACACGACTCAAATTAAACCCTGGAGAATTAGCGAGTCGGCATTTTTCAATGGTATTCAATCGTACCCCCTGATAATTATTGACTTTGATTTATCAAAGCAACTTTCATTAGTAAGAGTATGCGTTCCATACCAGTATCCCTACTTAATCGTCTGGATTGCGCTTATCCATAAATGGTAAAACTTTTCACATATCATATGAAAATGGTTCTTTTTAAAACTCTAAAAAACGATTGCAATGAAGAAAACTTTACTACTATTTTTTTCGGTGCTTACCTTATGCCAGGTTAATGCTCTTGCTCAGAACATCACTGTCACCGGAAAAATCACGGGGCAAGACAATGATGCACTTTCAGGTGTTAACATCAAAGTGGGTGGAACAAAGCAGGGTGTTATTACAGACGACGCCGGTAATTATTCCATTTCTGCCAATTCCAATGCTTCATTATTATTCTCTCATATTGGTTACCAGGAACAAACAATTAATGTTAATGGGCGAAAGGTCATTAACCTCACGCTTTTTAAAAATTCGGATAGCATGCAGGCAATCGTGGTAACAGCCCTGGGCATCAGAAGAGAAGTTAGAACGCTTGGTTATGCTACCGCCACGGTTAATAACGAACAGATTGCCACCAACCGTACCCCAAACGTGGTCAGCGGCTTGCAGGGAAAACTGTCTGGTGTAAACATTACTACTATGGGTACGGGCCCGGCAGGTTCAGCTAAAATACGTATACGTGGCCAGTCATCGTTTAGCAGCCAGAATAATCCGCTTATTGTTATCAATGGAGTGCCGATGGATAATACCAATTATGCGTTAGGCAGCGCTTTTGGTGCCAGGGCAGGACAGGTAAATAGTTCAGACGGAGGCGATGCTTTTTCAAGTATCAACCCGGATGATATAGAATCAATGACTATTTTGAAAGGCGCTACTGCATCGGCGTTATACGGTTCACGTGCAAAAGACGGTGTTGTAATGATTACCACCAAAACCAAGGGCACCTCTAAAGGAATAGGGATCGATTATAATATAAATTATACAACGGATACTCCTTTGGACTTTACCGATTTTCAATACGAATACGGACAGGGTGAAAGAGGCGTTCGGCCAACCACACCATTTCCTCAATCAGGAGTGTGGAGCTTCGGCGAAAAATTTCAACCGGGTATGACGCAGGTATTATTTGACGGTAAAACCTTTCCTTATGAACCGGTTTACGACAGGTATAAAAAATTCTACAACACTGGCGTCAACCTTACTAATACTATTACGCTATCAACAGCCGGAGAAAATGGTGGCTTTAGTTTATCGCTGGCAAATACCGATAATAAAGGCATCATGCCGAATTCCAAATTCAACCGCCGGTCCGTCAATTTAGGCTTTACTCAGAATGTTACCAAGTTCCTGACCGTATCGGGCAACGCCAACTATTCCAATGAGAAAAACAGGAACCCGCCCCAGGTGAATACGCAGGATATGGCCGTGCCCACTGTATTATATACGCTTGCTAACTCAATGCCTTTTTATGCTCTTGAGCAGAACCAGGTACTTCCAAACGGTAATGAATTCGTAATGGCAAGGTTCCTTGTCAGAAACAACCCCTATTATTCACTTAGTCATCGCTCTGAAAATATAATACGAGACAGGTTGATAGGTAATATTGCATTAAAGTACCAGGTCACCCCCTGGCTTTACTTACAGGGACGGATAGCCCAGGATATTTATACGCGTTACCAGGATTATAATATTCCTAATGGCTATGCACCTATTCCACCCGCGCCTACCGGCTTTATCAACGGATCATTCACGCAGGATATTCGCCGTTTCAGGGAAAGAAATTATGATTTCCTGTTAGGTGCTAACAGGAAATTCGGCAAATTTGGTGTTGATGTAACATTGGGTGGTAACCAGCGCTATGTAAAAATGGAATATAATAGCGTGTCGGTTACTGATTTTGTTCAGCCCGGACTTTATACCATCATGAATGGAAGGATCAAAGATCCGATATATAGCAAATCGGAAAGGAAGGTAAATTCCGTATATGGTGCCGCGGAGTTTTCATACAGTAATTTTTTATATCTGAATGTTACAGCACGTAATGACTTCTTCTCCACCCTTGCTGCTGCAAACCGAAGCATCATCTACCCATCGGTTACAGGTAGTTTTATTTTTTCGGATGCCTTTGCTACTAAAATGCCCAGCTGGCTTTCTTATGGCAAGTTACGAGTTGCCTATGCCGAAGTGGGTGATGATAATGTTGCCCCTTATTCGAATGTTCTATATTATTCAGTCAACAACAACCTCTTTCCAAATCCTTCCGGGCAGAATATACCCATTGGAGGTATCAACGGGGCGCAAATTCCTAATGCAGATCTTCGGCCCTTACGTGTTTCAGAAACAGAAGTGGGAGTGGAACTGAAATTATTCAATAACAGGGTAGGATTGGATTTATCTTATTATCACAAAATCACCAGGGACCAGATACTGGCGGTACAGGTTTCTGATGCCTCTTCCTACACCAGCAAATTAATCAATGTTGGAAAAAGCCTGAACCAGGGATTGGAATTGCAGTTGTCACTTACACCCGTTCAAACAAAGTCTTTTAAATGGGATATTAGCTTTAATGGTTCCTATAATACATCAGAGGTTTTGAAACTTGGATTAACACCTGCGGATACGGTGATATCAGTGGGAGGGGGTGGCGGACGTGTTGTTAAACAGGTTGTAGGTAAACCTATCGGCGCATTATACACCTATATTTATAAAAGAGATGCTTCAGGAAGACAGGTGTTTGACAAAGCCAGCGGCAAGCCACTGCGCGAAGATGTGCCTGTATATGTTGGAAACGTGTTACCAAAATATTTCGGTGGCATTACCAATTCATTTAATTACGCCGGTATTATGTTAACTGTTTTGATAGATTATAAGTTGGGTGCTAAAATGATAGCCGGCTCTAATATGAATGCATTGCGTCATGGCTTGCACAAAAGAACCCTCGTTGGACGTGCCGAGGGATATGTAATAGGAGACGGCGTAAACCAGGATGGAGGCAAGAATACTACCAAGAGCGACCTGCAGCCATTTTATGAAACGCCTAATGTTCTGGGTGTAAACGAAGACTTTGTTTTTAACTCCGGCTTCTGGAAATTACGCCAGATTACATTAGGGTATGATTTCACCAAATATGTTAAGGGAGTGAAGTTTATAAAAGGGTTGAAATTAAGTGCTGTGTCAAACAACGTGGCCATATTAAAAAAATGGACTGAAAATATGGATCCCGAAAATATTGCTAACATTTCAGACAATGAAACGGGCCTGGATTTCTGGACGGCAGTGCCGCCAACCAGAAGCATAGGATTTAATCTCAGTGTGAAATTTTAGATCGTTTGAAAATTATCAACTCATTTAATAAAAGTTATTTTATGCTACACGTT
The DNA here is from genome assembly GCA_039921525.1 of Chitinophagaceae bacterium. Classification (GTDB taxonomy): domain Bacteria; phylum Bacteroidota; class Bacteroidia; order Chitinophagales; family Chitinophagaceae; genus JADCRZ01. The sequence continues at coordinate 16,427 of JBDSBP010000391.1, forward strand.
AAAAATTATTTTTTCTGTCTGATGGCAGCTTCTATGCTGCTTGTTGGATGCGAGAAGGACTTTGATGAAACAAATATAAACAGGGTTGATCCTATAACGCTTGATGCTCAGTTTGTAATGAACAACGCTATCATCCTTACCACATACCCCGATAATTTCCAGACATTAGGAATGCTTTGTTATAATTTTCCCATCGTGCAACAAATTGTAACACCCTTTGGAAGCTCTTTATCGGGTGGAAACTATAACATATTCAATCCTTCCAATACGAATCTTGTATGGGTGAACTTCTACCGGAATGTTTTGAAACAGAACCTGGATGTGATTGAAAAAACAAAAGCCAAACCAGAGCTCAGTAATTTGTACAATGAGGCCAGGATATGGAAAGCACATGCTTTTATGATTATTACCGATACCTACGGTGATGTGCCCTATTTTGACGCTGGAAAGGGCTTTACTTCAACCATCATTCAACCCAAGTACGATAGGCAGGAACTTATTTACAAGGATATTTTAAAAGAACTGGATGAAGCTTCTGCAGCGCTTGATCCTGCTAAAGCTACTACCTCATCCGATATATTGTATGGCGGAAGTATTGTAAACTGGAAACGCCTCGGTTACTCCTTGTTACTAAGAGCTGCCATGCGCCTTTCAAAAGCAGCGCCGGATGTTGCAAAAACGTATGTTGCCAAAGCGGTTAGTGGCGGATTAATGCAGTCTAACAAAGACAATTCAATAATCCGTCACACTTCGCTATATAATAATTGGATTGCGGTGCATTTAACAGCCCGCGAAAAAGCTAATTTTTATTTAGCCAAACCATTCATTGATTTCCTTAAAAATAAAAATGATCCCCGGCTGGTATCCATCTCCGTTAGAAGCGTTGGCGCTACATCCGGTGCGGACCAGGCGGCACCAAGAACCACATCTGACCCTACCAAACAAATTGGTATGCCAATAGGTTATGATGATGTTTCTATAAAAAACACATTTGCCACGTACGGAGTTGCCAGTTTATATGATTACTCACAAGTGAACCTGAAAACCATTCTTAAAGTTGATGCACCGGAATATCATGTAACTTTTGCTGAAACACAATTGCTGTTGGCGGAAGCCGTTGTAAGAGGATGGGCAACAGGAACTTCTTCAGACCTCTTTCAATCGGGCATAAGGGCGCATATGCAACAGATGGCGGAATATGATGCAAGCGCCACTGTTGCCGAAGCCGATATCCAAACCTACCTAACCGCTAACCCGTTGGTACCCGCCACTGCCCTGGAACAAATCAATACGCAATATTGGGTGGCTTCTTTTATGAATGGTAGTGAAACCTGGGCCAATTTCAGGAGGAGCGGATTTCCGGCACTAACGAAAAATCCATATCCCGGTTCTGAAATAACCGGTTCTTTTATTCGGCGTATGCCCTATCCCGATAGCGAGACTATTACCAACCTGGCGAATTTAAATACGGCTATTACAGCGCAGGGGAAGAATGATTTGAATACCGCGATTTGGTGGGATAAATAGGTGTGAGTTTAGCCATCAGCCGTCAGCTATCGGCTATCAGCTTTGGTTACCAGGTTGGTCCGATGTTTAAAAGTGGGCGCTTGTAGGGGCGGGGCTTGCCCCCGCCCTGTAGCACCGAATTCGTGTGACATTTTATTGATGTTCCCGATAATATTCTGGCAGCATCGTTTGCAGTCAGGGCGGGGGCAAGCCCCGCCCCTACAAACGCCTGACTTTCGAACCCATAATCTATAAATTTAACTCAACAATCATGACAAGCATATCCAGGCGTTCAGCCATTGAATCGGTTTTAGGAATAGTTGGAGCAGGACTTACACTGCCATTATCTTCTTATGCAGAAAGGCCCGAAAGAATTCAGGATAAAACAAAAGTAAAAATCACCAAACTTGAAACTTTTCTTATCAAACCCCGATGGATCTTTTTAAAGATACATACCGATGCCGGTATTGTAGGTTTAGGCGAACCGCTTTTGGAAGGCAGGGCCCTTACAATAAAGACAGCCATCCAGGAAATAGAACCCTATTTGCTCGGCAAAGACCCTAGACATGTCGTTCATCACTGGCAAGCCATCTACAGGCATGCATTTTATCGCGGCGGACCTATTCTAACAAGCGCATTGAGTGGAATTGACCAGGCTTTATGGGATATTAAAGGCAAGTTATTAAATGTACCGGTGTATGAACTTCTTGGCGGCCCAACACGTGATCGTGTGCGCGTATACGGTCGCGCTAGTACGCCGGAAGATATGAAGAAACGAAAAGCAGAAGGTTATACTGTAATTAAAACAGGTCTGGCACATGAGCATCCTGCAAACATCGTTGAAAACCCGGCATTTATTAAACATGCCGTTGACAGCTTTGCTGCGCTTAGGGATGCGGGTGGTCCAGGTATGGATATCGGGATCGATTTCCATGGTAATATTTCTCCGCAAACAGCCAAGGTAATTATTAAGGAATTAGAACGCTACCAACCCATGTTCATCGAAGAACCCTGCCAGGCGCAGAATGTAGATACAATGGCCGACATTGCGCGTGGTACGTATTTGCCTATTGCTGCCGGTGAAAGAATTTTTACCAAATGGGGCTTTCGCGAGCTGCTTGAAAAAAAAGCCGTCAGTATATTACAACCCGATCTTTGTCATGCAGGTGGCATCACTGAATGCAGGCTGATTGCGGGTATGGCTGAAGCTTATTATATTCCTATCGCGCCACATAACCCGATGGGACCTATCTCGCTAGCGTCGGGTTTGCATTTAGCGGCAAGCATTCCTAATTTCCTGGTACAGGAACAAGTTAGCCTCGGAGAGGGCTATCTAAAGAAGCCGTTCATTCTGCAAAAAGATGGCACAGTACTTATTCCGGACGGACCGGGATTGGGAATTGAACTGGACGATGCAAAAATAGCCGATAAGATTGGGCATGACTGGAAGAACCCTGAATCGTATAATTTTTTAGATGGGTCGGTGGTTGATTGGTGAAAGAAGGTATGAGGTATGAGTTTCCGATTGGCGGGTTAATATCACCATTTAGACAACTTTTAAATTTGTAATTCATTCCTTTTGATAGACAAATTTTTAGTTACATAAAAGACGCGGTTTTAAATAACCACGGCATTTATGCCGGCGTTTACAAGGATGCTTTTTTGGCTTTAGCCCAAGTGCCAGGGGCGAAGCCAGCCTTCGTTCTGACTGCATCATATGCGCTTTGAATCTAATTGATCATGTCAATAAAATTCATTTGTCATCAGGGGCAACAGTGCGGGGGCAAGCCCGGCCCCTACAAACGCCGTGATCGCATCATTAAATTAAAGAGAATATTTCATGCATAAAAAAACCCTCATAAAATATGAAGGTTTTTTTAAAGGTCTTATTACTTAATCTCATCCAACCACTTCTGTACAAAGGCTCTCGCTGGCTCCACCGCCTCTTTACCCGCACGGAAGACCATTTTCCAGCGATTGCCTTTACGTTCATAATCAGGATTTGCAAAATATTTTTTACCGTTTTTTGTTGTTAATTCTGCGCCCGAAGTCAATGTCCTTTGTTTCATTTAAAAACTCCTGCAGGCGAACTTTCACATATAACAAGTGGTTGGCAGGATATTTATTTTCCCAGTTTGCCAGTTGAGCCTCATTATTTTGTTTGTAGTCCTTTGCTAATGTTTCATAATTTTTTGCAAAAAATGCATAGGTTTTGTTATTAGGGTTTTCCGCAGTTTTCAAATTCTTTTTGGCGTCTGCCAATATTTGTTCGAACATGGGTTTGTTAGCGGCATCTGCTATTTTAACCATTGCTTCCACATCGGCAACGCT
>JBDSBP010000392.1:0-7353 GCA_039921525.1 Chitinophagaceae bacterium
GTTTCAGAAACATGGCAGTTAATGCTGATCCTTTTTTGTTTCGGAAGTTCGCGCAACCTGTTTAATATTTCTCTGAACGCTCAATCCATTGCAGTGCAACGAATGTATAAAAAGTCTATCATTACAACATTTCATGGTATATGGAGTATTGCCGGCTTTGGAGGTGCTTCACTCGGCGCGCTTATGGTGTCTATGAACCAGCAACCTTTTTTTCACTTCCTGCTGGTTGCCATTTTAATGACAGGATTACTTTTATTATTTTTTAAATTTACCCCGGACCAGCAGCCGGCTGCGCATGAGCGTCAGCCCCTGTTTGTGCTTCCTAATAGATCTTTAGTAAAATACGGGTTGATATCTTTTGCTACGATGGCTTGCGAAGGAACCATGTTCGATTGGAGCGGTATCTACTTTAAAAAAGTTGTTCACGCACCCAAAGAACTGGTAACGGTGGGATTTGCAGTTTACATGGTAGCCATGACGTTGGGAAGATTAACCGGTGACAGGCTGGTGCGCTTTTTTGGTATTCAACGAATTTTAAAATACAGTGGATTACTAATTTTTACAGGATTGCTTACGGCCGTTGTCTTTCCATATTATGTGACCGCTTGTGTAGGATTTGTTATGGTCGGTTTGGGTATTTCCTGTGTGATACCTTTAGTTTTTAGCCTCGCAGGAAAATCAAAAACCATGGGGAGCGGTCCTGCAATTGCTGCCGTTTCAAGCATTGGTTACCTGGGGTTTTTGCTGATACCTCCTATAGTTGGGTTTATTGCGGAAACTTTTAACCTGCAGTGGTCTTTTTTAATGATCGCTTTCCTCGGCTTATTAATTACCTGGATTGTTTCCGTAAAAAAAATGTAGCTGCCAGTATCTATTTGAAAAACGAGTTTGTAGAAATCTTTTTAGTTTGTTTTTGCATGATACATTCTATAATATAATTGGGAAGAACGGTACTTATGTAAACCATGAGTTTGTTAGTTAGACCAGGTATGATTTCTTTTTTTCCATTAAGCATGTCTTCTATAGCGATTTTCGCCATCGAATCGGGTTCTAAAATACTGTACCTGGAAATTCCTTTTAACTCATGATTCAGCACCAGTAATTCTGGCTTGGTAGATATACCTCCCGGACTTAATAAACTTACGGACACGTTGGTATGAGATAACTCCATCCGCAGGCATTTAGTAAAATAACGGATGAAAGATTTGGTAGCGCCATAAACCTGTTTTTTAGGTATAATGAATAATCCGCCAAGGCTTCCCACATTAAGGAGATATTTCTTCTCCGTTTTATTTACCTGTTCTAAAAATAACTTTGTCAATAACACAGGTGTTAAAACATTAAGTTCAATTTGTTTTTTGTAGAATTCCAGCCTCTCCTCTTCAAACCATGACCAGTTGCCGATTCCTGCATTGTTGATCAATATATGGATTAACATCCTTTTTTCTTTCAGGCTATTGAATAGCTGCACACAATTATCCGTTTGTGTAAGGTCCATCTCGAAATAGCTAACCTGGATGGAATAATTTTTAATAATGAATGCGGCAAGTCCGGGTAAACCGGAGCCTGGCAGCGAAACCAGCACCAGGTCAACACCGCGGCCGGCAAGTTCAAATGCAAAGGCCTTTCCCAGGCCCTCGCTGGAACCGGTTATCAACGCTGCCTTATGCATATACACGCGATTTAAGATCGTTTACCGTTATTTTCATCCCGCTATCAAAGGGAGTAATAGTATAGCCCAACTGCTGAATGGCTTTTACACTTGAATACATATGGTTATACTTTAGCCTGTCGGCAAACGCAGGCAACAGGTAAGGTGGCATGCCCGTGATAGCCGTTTTCAATTGTTCCAGTTGACTGTACCATTTGATAATGTTCTGAGGTACTTTCATCAGTCGGAAGTCTTTTCCCGATACCTGCTTTAGTGTGGTAAAAAAAGCATCGTAGCTAACATCCTCACCGCCTAAGATATAACGGTTTCCTACTATCCCTTTATTCATAGCTGCAATATGGCCTTCTACCACATCATCCAGGTAAGCGTAGTTGGAGACCTGTCTGCCACTGCCGGGTTTAATGCGCCAGTTTCCTTTTAAATAAGCAAGGATCATTTTCCCTACGGTATTACTATCGGTTACCGGCCCTTCTCCATAAACCCGGGAGGGGTTTACTATAACAACGGGAACACCTTGTTCAACAAAAATTTTCACCATTAATTCGGCGAGGTATTTGGTTCGTTCGTAATTGATGGGATATCCGGTGATTCGTGGATCGGTTTCCGTTATGGGATATAACCTCGTTGGTCCCCAAACACCGCATGTGCTGGTATGTACCAGCTTTTTAATACCTTTTAATTGCGCTGCTTCCAGAACATTTTTTGTACCGGTTACATTAATATCATAAAAGTCTGTTTTTTTTCTCGTCCACATTTTTGCCAGGGCAGCTGTATGGTATACCTGGTCGCAATTATCCATTGCTGTTACCAAACTCTCTTTACATAGAATATCACCTTTGAATGGCTGAATATTCTTATGCGTTGGCAGGAATGGATGTTGCATATTCCTGCATAAGGCGTTTACCAGGTAGCCCTGTTCAGCCAGGCGCATACAAATTCTGCTTCCAATAAAACCAGTGGAACCGGTGACTAGAACTTTCATATAAAAATGGTTTTTATTTTTTCAACTTAATCTGGATAGAGTATAACGTAGTATGCACTTCAACCTTACTGCAGATGCCATTTTCGAAACTATAATAATTATAATTGCCATCCGGCAAAGGAATCTTGTATTGATGCGCCCCAATTCTTTGTATGGGCACAAATTGCTGGAAATTATCGGAGTAAACTTTCTTTATATTCACAGGTTCGTAAATATATAACAGGTGCAGGTTGTAATCGATCAGTATATCTTTATTGATATTTTTTTCGCCCCCGGAAGAAGTTTGGTAAAGATCGCCTGATGCTTTTGTTAGTTTATTGGTATTTTCCTTTCCGTTTACATTTCTTTTGATCATGGAATACACCAATTTGCCGTCCTTAAAAACAGATTCTTCTTCTGAAAGTATTTTTATGCTGAAGATAAAACGCAGCTGCGCAGATGAAACCATTTTAATAAATACGCTGTTCCCTGATTTTTTTTGAAACATCCGCATGCTACCAACGTTGTCGCCTTTATAGGTTATATCATAGGTAAGGGGTTCCTGCGCGGATATAGTGAAAACCAATAATGATAATAGGATGGATAATGTTATTTTTCGATAAATACCTTTAAAGAATCTGGTTACGCGTTTACCTGTCCTCTCCCCGGAAGGGGATGGCTTTAGATATTTTCGCAGGAGCCATATAATGAGTGTTGGTATCATTTCAGGGTAAATTTTTATGTCTTCGTCAGATAAAGCGAACTAATAATCTGATTACGGTAAATGATTCATGATTGTTACTGTGTATGCACAACAACCCTCAAATCATTTACCCCTAAGTAAAGCCATCTTCTTTTACACATAACCATATAGCATAACTTTCCTTTAACAATTGGAATCTGTTCTGTAATTAAATTTATTTCACAGATTTGGCGATGATTAAGATGTTAATTTAGAAAGCCGATTACTACGCTTCAAACATCATTTACCCCAATTGGCCCATATATACTTTTATTGTCCATTCCCGAACTGCATCTTTGCGCCGCAATCACCTATTAAAACAATCAATCAACCATCTTAAAAAACTAATTAATGAAACAGCAACTTTTACGCAAAATGGTCAGGGCTTTTAGAGTAGGATCTTTGGTCGGCGCTATATTATCTTTCCTAGTGTACGTTTTTGCCAGGGTATTATTTTATGAATTCAGTTTCACTGCAAAAGAAGAGGTGATCAATTTTTTTACTATTATTATTACAGGTGGTGTACTGGTAAGCCTGGCGCTAGTAGTTTTTTTGTTGCTCGAAACGGTCTTAAATTACTTTATGATTTTGAAAATTTCACATCCAGTTATGAATTTTAGAAGTAATAGAGGCAGGCTTGAAGCGATTGATTATCCAATGGCAGAATTGAATAGAACGGCTTAAATAAATTATATGGTGGGTAAGAAATTACTACCGGGTATACAGTGGCGTTTAGTAGTTGTTTACAGATAAATTTAAACAGTTAGGCTTGTTAAAAATACCATGATATTTGTTGGCGCAAATAGGTTGTTTTAGTATCATTGCAGAGACTTGCCAGTGGTGCGTTCGAACATGTTCTAATTTATTCCCGGTAGGGCCGTATATGCGTTCTTACCGGGATTTTTATATTTGTACCATGATGTTGTTTCAAATCGAGTTACTTACTACGTTATTAAATAAACAGAATAATAAAATTTAATTATTTAAAATTCTTTATATTTCCTGCCTTATTCGGTATCCTGCGCAGATATTAATCAGAATCATTTTTGAAACCTCTTCCTGATGAACGAATGGCTATCCATTTGTAGCAGTGATGTAGTAGTGGTTATTGTTGTTTATACAAATTCCTTTCAATTATACTTTCATACCTTAAACTTAGTTCATGCAAAGAAGAAGTTTTCTAAGATCGGCGGTGATAGGATCAGCCGGCGTGCTTGCCGGCTTGCCTTTTTTACAAGCCACTGCTGCACCCAAAATTAAGATAACAAAGATCCGGTATTATAGTATACCGGGCTATAACAAACCTCTTTTTAACCAGGCCCGTGGTATTGTAGAAGTTGAAACAGACGGTGGAATAATTGGTATCGGCGAAGGTGGTTCTAAAGATATGATTGAGCAGTGTGCCCAGATGATAATAGGGGAAGACCCCTTCCGCATCGAACATCTGTGGCAATACATGTATCGCTGTATGTTTTATCCGCCCGGCCGCGAAAAATTGCATGCCCTGGGTGCCATCGAAATGGCACTTTGGGATATCAAAGGAAAAGCACTGGGAGTACCGGTGTACGAATTGTTGGGTGGATCAACAAGGGAATATGTAGAGTGTTATGCTACCGGCTTCGCGGCCTCAAAAGCAAAAACAGAAGAAGAGCGCGCACAGGATTGTATAGCTGCTGGTTTAAGAGTATACCGGGTAGGGCCAACCGGGGGTAATGGCGGAGAGCCTTTCGATTTTTATGAAAACGCTAAAAAAACAATAGAGTTCTGCAAGAGATTGGATGCTGCTGTGGGCGGAGGAGGCAAATGGGCCATTGACCTGCATACGCGATTCGATACTCCTGAAGCCATCAAAATCTGCTCCGAGCTCGAAAAGCTGGAACCTTATTTTGTGGAAGATATTATCCGTTCTGAAAACCCCGGCGTTTATAAAACCATACGTGCCATGACCAAAGTTCCAATAGCTGTTGGCGAACAATTTGGCGACCGTTGGGATATTAATGAACTGGTGGAGCAACATCTTATAGATTATAGCCGCGTTACACTTCCTAACTCGGGGGGCATTTTGGAATTTAAAAAGCTGGCAGCGATGTGCGAAACGCACTATGTTGGAATGATCCCCCATTTTACCGGGCCACTGTCTACCGCAACACTCGTGCATGTTTTAGGATCCAGCAGCCCTTCCCGTTGTTTGATGGAACTGGCTGGTGGAACTCCTGAAAGGCCTGCTTATTTTAATAATGACTACGTAGATTTCAGGAACGGAAAATTTTATCTGAACCCAAACCCGGGACTGGGTGTTAAGTTCGACCCAAAGAAAGTAACTTTTGTTATGGAGGTAACTGAAAAGACAAAGTTCCCGCATCCTTATTTGAAAAGCCCGGATGGTGCTATTCATAACTGGTAATTCGCTGGGAGTTTAATGTTTAAGATTTAAAATTTAAGGTTTTGATGCAATATGCTTTGAAAATGGTTGCGGCTCGAATTGGGGAGAATTACTAAATAATATTACAGGGTAGGCTTCGCGAAGCATATAACGTAGATGATTAATGGAAATCATTTATTTAAGTACCGCTTTACCTATCATCAATCAGTTAATTTATGGCAACTTCAACAATTAAGAATTACCGATGGCTGGTGGTGACTTTATTATTCTTTGCTACTACTATAAATTATCTTGATCGCCAAATTATAGGTTTATTGAAACCGATCCTGGAGAATGAGTTTAATTGGAGCGAAAAAGATTACGCTCATATTGTTATGGCTTTTACCGCAGCATACGCTCTTGGTCTGCTCATATTTGGCAGGTTCATTGATAAAGTAGGAACGAAAATAGGTTATACGGTTACGATCATCATTTGGAGCCTGGCCGGGATGTTGCATGCACTTGCCAGGAGCGCTTTCGGTTTCGGGATAGCAAGGGTGGGACTTGGATTGGGAGAAGCCGGTAATTTTCCGGCCGCGGTAAAAGCGGTAGCGGAATGGTTTCCCAAGAAAGAGCGGGCATTGGCAACAGGTATTTTTAATGCGGGTTCAAGCATTGGGGTGGTGGTAGCATTATTGATCGTACCCTGGATTTTAGCTAATTACGGCTGGCAGGAAGTATTCTGGATCACTGGCGCCCTGGGTTTTATCTGGCTTATATTCTGGTGGATAATATATGAAATACCTTCCAGGCAACGGCGATTATCCGGCGAAGAATATCTTTTGATAACCAGCGGCCAGGAAACCGTTTCAAATGACGGTGAAGAACTCAAACCTGTTAAATGGTTTAAATTATTTACCCTTCCGCAAACCTGGGCGTTTTTAACCGGCAAAGCCTTGATAGATCCCATCTATTGGTTTTTCTTATTCTGGTTGCCTTCTTACTTTTCCAGTTCTTTTAACCTCGATCTAAAAAAACCGAGTTTTGAATTAATGCTTATTTATACGGCTACCACCATAGGTAGTATTAGCGGGGGGTATCTTTCTTCCTGGTTAATAAAAAAAGGCTGGCCCACATTAAAAGCACGGAAAACTGTTTTACTGGCCTTTGCCTTTTGGGAGTTATCCGTTATTTTCTTACAGTTTGTGACCGATGTATGGGTAGCCGTTGCGCTTATCAGTCTGGCCGTGGCGGTTCACCAGGCATGGGCCACCAACGTTTTTACGATGGCTTCTGATATGTTCCCAAAACAAGCTGTTAGTTCAGTAGTGGGCATCGGCGGTATGGCCGGGGCTGTTGGAGGGATCTTTTTCCCGATACTGGTAGGCGATTTATTGCAAAGCTATAAGGATGCCGGTAATATTGGTGCTGGTTACAATATCCTGTTCACTATCTGTGGATGCACCTACCTGGTAGCGTGGACGATTATTCATCTGTTGACGCGGAAGTCGGCCATAGTAAGTATGAACGAGTTGACCTAGCAATTTGCCTCCAGAAGCGGGGGCTGACTAAAAAGTGGGCGTTTGTAGGGGCAGGGCTTGCCCCCGCCCTGACTG
>JBDSBP010000393.1:0-22428 GCA_039921525.1 Chitinophagaceae bacterium
ATTTCGCAGGCAAATTTTGTTTTGAATTTTGTGGTATCAAATTTTGTAATAGCTGCCGCACCACTGGTGCCGCTGATCATAGATGCCCAAAAATCAGTAACATTATTTCCTACCGGCGTTAATGCTCCTATTCCTGTAACTACCACCCGGTATACGTTTCTGCTTTTTTCCATATTGCTTATTATTGAATTTAATGATGAACTTTCCAGGTACAATGCTAAATTATTTAAGGAAATTCATGTTTTTAATGATGCCTTCTCTTATAATACCTTTTTTCAGATGCGTTAAAAGTTCAAATTTACAGAACAGCCGGTATAAAAAGGCATGCTTCTTCCATCAAACTTAAATAACTTCCCCGGCAAATAATTAAGATACTTTTAATGAGAAACCATTAAAGTGTAAAATGAATCAATAAATAATGAACTCCCTGTTCTTTTTTTCAATAAATTGATAGTAAATTCATTCGAAAAGCCAGGCAGCGGTTCGGAGAACATTAAAAAAATCGTAACCCCGTTTTGCGTTGCAAAAAGAATAAAGTTGTGGTCTTTAAAATTAATCCAGGATGAATTAAACATAACTTTAATAATATAGCTCCCCGATGAACCGGGGTAGTTCCTTATTTTTCCGGTGAATTTCTTCAGAATATTATATTCTCCCATTAAAATTCACTTACAATGAAAATCTCCAAGAGTCGAGAGCCGAACGAAACACAACCAGCGATCGATACCCCATGCGACAATTGCGGGGCCATTTACGATCTCACAGACTGCACTATAGCTTTAAGCGGAAAAACACTTTGTCCTGATTGTTATCGTGAAAGCATACGGAACGGGATTTTCTTGCCACTCATAAACATACTTCACAATTAAGAAATAGTGTACGTGCACCACCTTACTAAATAGCGAATACTAAAACAAATTGAGTGTAATCATCCCCGTGATCTGCTCTCTTCTATAAATAAATTATGATTTAATTGTGAGACCATATTCCGTAATATTTACACATCTTACATTCTATGCAGGTATTAGGGTTGGTAGCTTCTTTTTTCATAGGTGTTTCATTAGGGCTGACCGGCGGTGGAGGCTCCATTTTAACGGTGCCTGTTTTGGTATACTTATTACATGTTAATCCTCTGTTAGCAACCTCTTATTCGCTTTTTATAGTAGGCACAACCAGCTTACTAGGCGCCATCAATAACTATCGCAAAAAGCAGGTTCGCATAAGAGTTGCATTGTTATTCGGGTTATCATCTATAACTACGGTTTTCATCACCCGAAAATTCATCCTACCGCTTATTCCTGGAAACATAGTGTCCATTGGAAATTTTACAATAACCCATGAGCTTACAACAATGGTTTTGTTTGCAGCATTAATGGTAGTCGCTGGAAATGTCATGATCAGGAATAGTAATGACCCAAAACAAAGAACAATAGAAAGATCAAAAAAAAATCTTTTTAAATTATTGTCGTATGGGGTAGCGATAGGACTGGCAACCGGTCTTTTAGGAGCCGGCGGGGGATTTTTGCTGATACCTACGTTGGTAATTTTGGTAGGCTTGCCCATGAAGCAAGCCGTAGGCACTTCCTTATTGATCATCGCGTTAAATTCTCTCATTGGTTTCACCGGTGATTTAGGACACTTTGTCATCGATTGGATTTTTCTCACCAAAATCACCCTGATTGCTATTTCGGGCATCTTCATGGGCGGTTTGATTGGCAATAATATTCATGGTGAAAAATTGAAGAAAGTATTTGGTTGGTTTGTAATTTTTATGGGTGTTTTCATTCTTGTGAAGGAATTATTTTTTATGCAAAAGAGCTTATAGGTTTTCAGAAACCCTCTGTATCGGGTATTTCTTTATCAATTCGCTCCTTTTGCCCTGTCAATAAAACACCTCAAATTTTTTTTTTGAGGCGTTTCATTATAACGTAGTCGCTTATGCGCATGTAAGGCTACTATTTATGCTTTTTTGATTTTGTAATCCCAACTTTAACTCTTGTATTTGTTGATCTTACTGTTGTTGATGTACGGCTCTGTGAATTGTTGGGCCTTGATACAGTAGGGTTTGTACGTGTTGTTGGCGCACTGGCCGGCCTTGGTGTTGTAGCTCTCGTATGTGTCGAGGAATTATTAGCCGGCCTCGCTACAGTGGATCTTGTATGGGTTGTGGAATTATGGCCAGTCCTGGATATGGTAGACCTTGTGGTACGAGTAACACGGTAATGATTAATAGCAACAGAATGTCTTGTTCTAACGGTTACAGAAGAAACTCGTATAGGGGTGTAAAGTCTATGAGCTACTGCCATTCGCTGCGTATGTACTACTACGAAAGGTCTATGGTAACGATAAACACGGGGTTGAAAAACATGCCAGGCAAAGGGCCTCCAGGGTCTCCACCAAACAGGGTAACTATGCCATCTCCACGGTGATGCCCATGGCTTGTAAGCGGGACCATAGATAAATCGTACAGTAGGCCAAAGAAAAACATTAACCACTATAAGACTAGCCGGGGAAGAAAATTCAGGTGCAACAGGGCCGCCACGTGCAATCATATTCGATTCCTCTCCCACAGAGTTGCTGGCTCCTTCGTTCCCCGAAGGTTCTATGATAACAGGCTCACCGTACAGATCTTCATCGCCTATAATTTGCAGGCTTGCGGTGGCGCTCCCTGTTTTTTCCAGTTCAATCACGGCAATATCCTGCGTTTCTGTTGCGGAGATGGCTACCTGCAGTATAATTGCATGAGCATCTTTATCTGATTTATCGATAACACGAACGTAATCAATATTACCGTCGCCATCCAAATCAAGATTGTTTACGCTATTATTTTCCGAATTGATTAGTTTTTCAAATTCTTCCGGAGAGGCAGCTTCTTTAAACATTTCAAGGGCTCCCTGCAGACTGAAGTTATCTCCTGGAAGACCGGTAGAATCGACGCCGGACTCGTTTTGCGCATAGGCGATTATGTTAACGACCAGGCAGCCGCAGATAAGTAAAAGGTAATTAATTCGTTTCATGATGGAGGTTTAATTTAAACTGAGACCAGTGTTTGGGTTGATTGTTTAATATACGGGCAAATGATACGTTAAGATGATAAGCGCATCACTTCGGGACAATTTCCAAGTATGAAAAGAATTTTCTTATTGGGAAAAAGCAAGTTCTGTACTAATTTCTTTTAATTTCATAGTTCTCAATAAATCACACAAATAATAGTTCAGACAATTGCCTGATTTCTTGAAGGGAGATAAGGGAACGCTGCAATGTAGCTTGTGGAAACTTAGTGAGATTGAATCTTAAAGTAACCTTTCTTCATCGTTAAAATTAACCGAATGATCAAAATGTTATGTTATAGATAATTCTTTATATTGTATCACGCATAATAACCCATGAAGGAGTACGCTAATAACCAGCCCCGAGTTTGAAAAATAAAAAACAATCTGCTAAATTTAATAGAAAAGTTGCCCTTTACAACATGATACCCAACCTTGTTTGGTCTGCCTTACATCTTACGCCCATCTCCATTTTTTGTTACCAGGAGATGCCTTTAAAATTGGTCTATACATTTTTAGCAATAAGCCTGCTTACCTTGCTAATCCCGAAATCGTTTTTGATACTATTCAATTAGCAACCACTACTGCTGTCTATAAAAAAATAGGCGTGAGCTACGTCAATAAATTTACCCAGAATGGAGATATTATGAATGGATTGATCAGGAAACAATTCCCTCATTACAAGATAATTTCCAAGAACACCGTATCCATCAATAAACTTTTAAAACAAACGTATATTTTTGAAAAATTTCATTGTATACTTTTTCTATTTTATACTTTAGCAACCATTTACGCTTTCATACAAAATTATTGGCTATGGACGTTAATTATATTTCTTACCAATATCGCTTACAATATATATCCCAATTTATTACAGCAGTATATCAGGATAAGATTGACAAACCTTTTAAAAAGACAGCAGGCTATTTCATCTGGTAGAAATGTATTATTTTAATCAGGTAACCATTGATTCATCCTTCGCTAAAGTATTACACCCTTAGGGCTTGTTTTCATTATCATACCATATAACAGGGCTTCACCATGTGCTTATGTATTAAGCCCATTCAGGGATTGTAATACGAATTACTTTTCATAATTAAAAAACCTTCGTTAAAAATCCTATCCATATCAATACACACAAAAGTCCCAGTGTAAATAGTATCCACTGCAACATAGCCAGCCAGGTAAATTGCCTCGAATCAAGTTCACTTTTGGGGAGATCCTGTATGGCAAGCATAAGGGTGAATAAGGTAGAACATATGACAGACAAACTAAAAAGTAATATCGCAGCAAAAAAGAAAATGCCCACATTACTGGGAGGACTGCTTGTCTCCAGCGCAATAATGCAACCTGTAGCAGACAAGAAGTTGATGCTAATAAGCCATTTACTCCAATCGGTAAGTGATTGCATTGATTGATGTTTGTTTTTTTCCATCTCCATGATTGATTTTTTATGCTGTCATATTCAATAACTCAATAGTTTTGACGCCGGCCAATGTAACATATTTTTTAATGTAGGATGTTATTTTCTCTCCGGTTCGTTGCATGATGGCTTCAACTATCATCTCCTTTGGCTTTTTTAAGGTTACAAACCTTTGTAAACTGTAAACTTCCCTATTTGTGCTTACGTATTCAATCCCCAAATGTGGTGATATCGTGCCTTGGTACGATAATACCACTTTCCTTTTTTGATGGGCAGGATAAATTTGAAGCTATTAATTTATAACAAAAATAAAATGAAAAAACTAGTTGCAAGAAGGCTTTTGTTAATCCGGTATTTAAAGACAAAGCTACAGTATTAAAGACCACCAATGAAACCAGTGGTGTTTATACTTCAGGTGAACGGATGGTAATGCCTGGTGGTGGAAATTATATGCACACGCATAGTGCCTTAGAAGAAACATTTACTGCAGTATCAGGTGACCTGGGGGTAAATCTAAACAACAGAGAGTATTTTTTTAAAGCCCGGAGATTCTATCACCGCGCCGTTAAACACCCCGCACCGTTTTTTCAACCGTGGGAATGAACCAGTTATCTGCCATGTGAAATTCGTGCCGGGCCACGAAAATTTTGTTAAAGGGCTATCCATTGCGTATGGGCTGGCTGCCGATAGAAAAACAAACTAAATAGGTGTTCCTAAAAGTCTAAGGCACCTGGCGTTGTTAATAGTCCTGACAGACACACGGCCTACCGGTTTACAAGGATTGTTATTCCCTGTTTTTAAATGGCTGGCAAACAAAGCAAAAAAGAAAGGAGTTGAAAAGGCGTTGTTGGAGAAATATTATTACGAGTAGGTGTATTGCCTCATAGCAACAAAGGCGCCAAGACGCGAATGAACACAAGTAGTAATTCGAAGACGCGAAGAAGACATAGGTATTTTTATCCTTATTCTTAGTGCTCCTTTGTGCCTTAGTGCCCTTGTTGCCAGATATCCTCATTTCCATTAGTGGTCCGCGAATGGTATATCAGGAGTGTCAGCATTTAACCCGGAGGTGGTACCGCAGGTTACGTCGATAGTGACACCTGTTATTTTTCCCGCCATTGGAGATGCCAGAAATATAGCCACATTACTTATATCTTCCATTAAAGGAAGTTTTTTCAACATAGTATCTGCTTCCATTTTTTTGATAAAGCTCTTCGCTACTTCCCTATTATCGGCCAGGGCATCCATAAATGGCCTCGAATCAGGAGATCCTGCGGACCGGATATTTATAACACGAATACCCTTAGGGCCTAACTCAGAAGCCAGGTCCCGCGAAAGACTTTCCATGGCGCAGCATGCCGGCCCAAAGCCGCCCACCTGTGGATAAGCAATTCCACCCGGTGTTGCAGTAAGCGTTAGAATTACGCCCGATCTCTGTTTTATCATTTTCCTTCCACTAGCCGTGGCCGTTAAAAAATGCGTTTCCATTGCAATGGAAATGGGGCGTAGAAAATCCTGCAGTTGCATCTCGACCAAAGGAATATTCTGCTTATCCTGCAAGCCAATAACATTAAAAGAGATATCAACAGTGCCCGCCCTGCTCACAATCGTATCCAGGTAATTGTTGATGGCTTTTTCATCCAATGCATCCACTACTGCTGCTTCGGCTTCCCCCCCGGAAGCAATGATATCATCCGCCACTTTTTTAACGGTGGTCAGACTGCGACCAGAAAGAAAAACTCTGGCTCCTGCTTTAGCAAATGCACGGGAAAGTGCGCCCCCGAGAGATCCACCGGCACCGAAAATGACTGCATTTTTGTTTTGAAGCATCATGACTTATTTTTATTTGTTTAACGTATGTACTTCCACAAGTGGAACTTTTTAACTGATCACAAATTTATGGTGAAATTTGTTTTAGTAGAAGGTGTGATCATGACAATTAAGAGGGCATTTGCGACAGTATTGCGCTGACTTTGAAGGCTTGATCTCGGAATATGCCGATACGGCTAAATTTTAAATGGCAGAGAAATTTAATAAATCAAAAGGTCATAACCTGGCAAATCTTGTATCACTTATCACTACAACAAATTGAGACTTTACCTGCTGAACGCGCAGGTTAAAATCAGCAGGGTTGAACACCACTATCACAGACAAATTTCGCTATCCGGGAATTATTTGTCGGCAAACGAGGCAGGATAAAGAAAGCCGGAAATAATCCGGCTTCCTGAAGTGGATATTAAAAACGGGGCAGCCAATTCATAGTGGTAGAGTAATTAGTTGTCAGGATACTTTGGGGTTAAATTGTGGAGCGAAATAAGAAACACCTCAACCCTTGCTTATTAACTTCCGCAATTTTTTATTGGCAATATTTTCAGGGTTATGCAAATGCTGCAAGCTGCATTTTTGTAAATTTACAAACTTCTGCGTTTCTTCCGCGTTTCTTTCTATATTTTATCGTTCAACAGGCAATATTGAACGTTAAAATATTCACATAACATTAAAGTTTTATCTATAAGGCATCTTAAATTCCACATAATAGACTGCTTCATTCGGTTAAAGTGAATACTGATGCAGAGAAACCAGGATGCCTGTCGCGACCCGCTCCAACGACACTTATTGCCTGTTGAACGACCAGGCACACCAACACTCTTTCATTGAAATCAATTTTACCGAACGAAACAAAATTTAGTACCAACAAATTTTTTGATCATGAAAAAGAGCAAGTTTTCTCTTCCGGTAATGATGGCAACGGTGATTTTGATGGCTGGCAGTTGCCGCAAAAATGTAGTTGACAATGTCAGCGATAATGATTCAAGAGTTTACATCACCCGGTTCGATAGCACAGCCACATTCAATGGCTATCAAACATTTCGAATTGCCGACTCGGTTAGCATCATCAAAAACGGCAAATCTGTACAACAGGCGTTTACTTCTTATGACAGCAGTATGTTAGCTGCTCTGAGCCAGGAAATGATCCAGCGTGGTTATTCGCTTATAACCGACAAAACAGCAGCGGCTGATCTGGGTGTGCATGTTTCCCGCGTATATAACGATTATACCGGTATAATAAGTTACGACAATTATTGGGGTGAGTATGGTAATTACTGGGATCCTTATTATTGGGGATATGGTGGTTATGGTTATTATTTTCCTTACGCATTTGGTACTTACACCGTCCGTGATGGAGCAATATCCATTGACATGATAGACCTTAAAAATCCCAATAAAACAACCAACAAACTTCGATCCATATGGAGCGCACTGGGTAAGGGATCAGGCATTTTCAATGTGGCCAATGTAAATGAAGAAGTGCAGGCGTTCTTTGGCCAGTCGGCATATATTCAAAAATAATTTTCAACATTAGAAAAAATATTAATTATGAAACAGGTAGTAAAAATTACCGTGCTGTTTTTTATAAGTATTGTCTCTGTTCATTCTGTACAGGCTCAATTACATCTTAACCTTACCTATAATTTAGCGATGCCCCAGGGCGCTGATTTCCGCGATCATATAAATAACACATCGTTGCGCGGCTGGCAGGGTTCTTTATTGTACGATATCAATGATAATTTTCGTGTGGGTTTACAAACATCATACAATGATTTCTACCAGAAGCACCCAAGACAGGTCTATAAATCTACTGATGGAGCCGACGTATCCACCGTTCTTTCAAACTCGTTGCAAATGGAACCGGTTTTTGCAAAAGGAGAATATTCATTTTTGAAGACTGGTTTTTTGAGACCTTATATTGGGCTTGGCGCCGGTGTAAACTTTGCCGATTATCGTCAGTTCCAGGGGGCTTATGGTTATTCTACTATGTACACTAAAGCTGCTTTTACGGGTGATGCGGGAGTGTTGATTCCTATTGGTAAAAACAGTGATCGGTATGGTGTTCGTATAAATACATCGTATAATTATTTGCCTTTTCATCAAGAAGGGATTAATAATTTGAATAGCTGGAACGTAGGGGCGGGAATAGTGATTCCTTTGAGATGATGGCCTATGCTTACTTTTTGTGAATGAAAAAAACTGCCCCGGATGGGCAGTTTTTTTGTATGTCTCAATCAGAATTTTTACGATTTAGGAATTTTGATTGGCCAGGGAAATTGACAGATTGCATTCTAATAAAAGATCGAAGGATTGTGCTATCCTCCTCTCCTTATTAGGGGCTACGGTTAGATCACATCTTATTTTAAATTATGCATAGTCATGCAGGGTTAAAGATAGTTGAATACGGTGGGTAAGCCCTGTTGGGGTGTAATATCTTGGTAGAGGATGCCGCTCTTTGTTACAATGACCTCGTCCCCGGCTAAGATATTATATCCCTACAGGGCTGATGATCATTTCACGTTCATTCACAGGGCTTCAACCTGTGCTAGTGTTATGTCAACTCTAAAATGACGCTTTAGCTATCAGCTTTCCCCTATCAGCTATCAGGAGGAAACTAATTCTTGCATTGTTTTCCTGATAGCTGACTGCTGATAGCTGATAGCCAAAATTACCGACAGTTTATGTTTGATATCACACTAGTATATTTCGCCCTTACCAGGGCTTCATCTCATTTTTTGTCGTTTGGCCTGGAAGTGAACACTATAATCGTTTTTGGCTTTTCATTGAAACGCAAAAACCAGTTAACAACTCCTAATGCTATTCAATATTCTTAGTCATCCTACTTATAATGTACCAACTGTTTTCTAAATTCATCCGGCGTTACTTTAGTATATTTTTTAAAGAAACGGGTGAAATAAGAATTATCCTGGAAGTTAAGCACCGTCGCAATTTCCAGTACAGTAAAGCTGGAAGAATTTGTGAGCAGTCGTTTTGCCTCCAGCAATACCCTGTCGCGTATTAGTTCACCGGCCGTTTTTCCCAATAACTCCTGGCTGAGTGCATTCAGGTAATTAGGTGTCACAAAAAGAAGATCCGCGTATTTTTTCGGTAATTTTATTTCACGATAATGTGCCTCAATTAATCGTCGGAAGTTTTTTAAAAGAACCTGCTTATGCTGCAATACTTCGTTCTTGTTATTTATTGAGCGGGCATTTTCTATGATTACAAAAAGCTGCATCAACAATAATCTTGTCATGACTATTTCGTTTTCCCTGTCATCCGTTGTTTGCTCAATCATATCCTCAAACAACCGTATCACTTTATCATGAACATCCAAAGGCAACTGGAAAACACAATCTTCACTTATGCCGCTGAAGAAACTAAAAGACTCCAGGTAATTTGAATTTAAGAGAAATGAACGGAAAATGCTATCGGAAAAATTCACGATATAGCCATCAGTTTCTCCTTCAAAATGCCAGCTATGCACCTGTCCGGGTATCATAAAATATATTTGAAATGGTGCAACAGGAAATATGGTAAAATCGATCGAATGAGTGCCCGCCCCCCTGGTAAATAGTACAAGATGAAAAAATGAATGGCGGTGTTGATTATGTAATCTTTTTGGATGTCTTTCTAAATACGAACCAAAACGCTCTACCAATAGTTCATGTTGCTGATTACGCTCCTTCGAAAGATTATCTATATCATATACCAATATTTTTTCTTTGCCCATGATATCTATTTGTAAAACAGAGATTATTTTCTGACCTCTTTATCTTTCCTGATATAAATCTGTTTGTTCAATTATCTTCTTCATAGTATAAAATTATCAATATTTCTAAAACATAACATTTTTTATAGGCTAATGGTATAATATATTGAAAAATTTGAAGCTGGAAATGCGTCCATAGACGATGGAAGCCGTCTGTATAAAATGCGGTGCCTGCTCCTCTCTGAAATCATTTGAAATTAAAGCAAAACATCTTATACTATTTGAGTTAAGAAAATTGAATTATATCTGCGGCAAAATGGATTTGCTTTTTAAATGTAACACAGAGGCCGGAATGACTGCTTTAAACCAAAGGCGATCCCATTAAGGCCTGTGTTAAAATGGCAACTACTATCATCAGGTAAATAATTGCAAAAGCCTTCATTGTATGGCTGCTCCTGGTGATATAATAGCCAAATAATGGAAATAACTGGAGGGTATGCATTCCCAGGAAATGTGCTATGCGCAAATCACCATTTTGTCGGCTCCAGTTTACAAATAGTAATCCCTTGCCACCATCTGCAGCGCCAATGGTATGTTTGTTGATCGCCGCCATAACACCTCCTTCAAATGCAAACACCACAAAGAGCAGGATACCTAGTCGTATTCCCCATACATACGACATCGGCAGGGTCCAGTTCTTTTTTTTGAAAAAGAGATAACAAAGGTAACCGGTCCATATGGTTAAAAGACTGATAGCAACTCCCATAAGCATAAATAAAATACCGTATAAAGGAGTGTTCTCATTAAAATGAGACAACCTTCCATTAGCGGCCTGCCATGTAATGACAAAGATCTCGTACGTTAAAACAAGCACTGTCATGATGTTGAAAGACTTTACTTTTGACGGCATTTCAAGATAATATAGTATCCAGCCCATCGTCCATACGAAAATGGCAATGGAGAGATAAAATTTTAAAGGCTTGAAGAAAGCGTTGATACCGTTAACCTCCACCCTGGTTGTTTGCAATAACACTATACAAATTATTGCCGCTATAAAATTAAGACCGCCATACCAGAACAATACCGGGTTCCTTCTTTTTAATTCGTGAATGAAATACATAACAAATAGTTTATTGCTTAAAAATTATCCGGGATGAATCTTTTTGTTTTTACCAGCCTTATTATAAAATAAAGCAGCCACCCAAATGGTCCCAGCAAAAAAGTAAAGAACAAGGCGGGTGCGGTAACCCAGTGATTAATGCGGTTTTTGCGGGCGTTATTCACGATATAGATACCGGTAAGGAGATCAAAAGCGAGGTAATGGACCCAGCCTGCCAGTAACAGGAATTTGTTGGAGAAAAGCTGGCTAACGCCATCGAGCGTATTAAAATTTTTAAAGCCGTCAGGGCTGATATACGAAAATATAAGCCAGGAATAAACCAGGGCAAATAACAGGATTACAATAGCGAAGAGATATGTATCCCGTTTTTTCCAGAAACTAAAAAAGATAAGTATTATCCAGGCTACCATGGCCAGGCTGTTGCAAACGGAGAATAATTGTTCGGGCTTCATTAAATAAAATTGAAGCCACAATATCAGTTACCTGGATTACTTTTTCATTGATAAATGTTAAGAAGGCATTCCGCAGATCTGTTATTGATAAATATCAATTTTTAGTTATTTTTTTGCGAATGCGACTTAAATGCTCCGGCGTAACACCAATAAAGGAAGCTAGCATGTACTGCGGAACATTTTGTAATAAATAAGAGTTGCTTTCAATCATCTGGCGATAACGGTCTTCAGGACTAATTGCAAGCAGTGCAGCGTTCCTTTGATTGAGCATAATATAAAGCATCTCGGCAATCTTTCTGCCGAATTCCTGGAATACGGGATATAACTTGTATAATATCTGTATATCATCAAAACCAAGTTCCACCACTTCAACATTGGTTAACGCTTCTATATTTTGTGCCGCGGGCTGGCGGGTTAAAAAGCTTTCATATTCCGATGTATACTCGCCTGTACCTGCGAAACCTATCGAAATGTCTTTGCCGTCAAAAGAATAAAAAATGCGTAGTAAACCGTGATTGATAAAGTAAACATACCTGCAAACCTGTCCTGCCTTAATTAGAAAATCTCCTTTTTGTAATTGCCTGACCGTAAAACATTTTTCCATGGCGGCTAATTCCATTTCAGTAATATGTGGAACCAAATTCTGATAATAGGCTTTTACATCTTTGTACATGATTCTATTAAGCTGGATGAATAAAATAATTAGGCAGGGATTATAGTACAATATAAATGAATGTTTTGAATAATTACGAATTACAATGGTATCGCTGGCATTCCGTAATTCGCAATATTTATTTGAAATTCTTAACATACGTATAATGTTACCGTAATATTAAGTTTACATTAAATAACAACCTTGCAACAAGGGTTTGGAAATATTTTTATTTATTTAACGTTCGTTTTTTATTCAATACTTCTGAATTCACTAATTGTAAGTTATGAAATTATTTAGCCTCCTACTGACGGATCTTGTTTCAAAGATCCTCCTTTTCAGATTAGCCAGCTTTTATTCACCTTACCGGAAAAATAAAATCAACTGATGAAAAATCAAAAAAGGAATGTGGAAATCCTGGTTCTTTCCGATGTTCACCTTGGTACATATGGTTGTAGCGCTAAGGAACTGCTACAATATCTCAAAAGCATCCGTCCAAAAAAGATCATACTTAACGGGGATATCATTGATATCTGGCAATTCAGCAAACATTATTGGCCCAAGAGCCACATGAAAATAATAAAGCATTTCCTGGGTTGGATCAGCAGGGGAATTAAAGTGTACTATATTCCCGGTAACCATGATGAGATGCTGCGCAAGTTTGCAGGTTTTAAAATGGGCTCTTTCAATATTGTGAACAAAATTGTGCTGGAACTGGAAGCGGATAAAAAAGCATGGATCTTTCATGGTGATATATTTGATGTTACCATGCAACATTCAAAATGGCTGGCAAAGTTAGGAG
Source organism: Chitinophagaceae bacterium (assembly GCA_039921525.1). Taxonomy (GTDB): domain Bacteria; phylum Bacteroidota; class Bacteroidia; order Chitinophagales; family Chitinophagaceae; genus JADCRZ01. The sequence continues at coordinate 13,042 of JBDSBP010000393.1, forward strand.
CCATAGGGTACGACATGTTGATTCTTATCAACGGAATGGCGAATTTTGTTTCGGAGAAGATATTTCATAAAGGAAAACTTTCGCTTTCGAAGAAAATAAAAAACAGTGTAAAGTCAGCCGTATCCTTTATCAATAATTTTGAAAAGACAAGTGCAGACATCGGCATCATGAATAAGTACGATTACGTGATATGCGGCCATATTCATCAACCTGAAATGAAAGAGATCACCAATACTAAAGGGTCAATCCTTTATTTGAATTCGGGCGACTGGGTAGAGAACTTAACTTCCTTAGAATACAACCACGGTGAATGGAAAATATATCGCTTTAAGGACGACTTATCGGTTAATGCGATCCTAAACGAAAATGAAGAGGAAATGGAACTTACTAATAGCCAGATATTTGACAACCTGCTCGAAGAATTTAATCTTATGAAAATATGAAGATTTTATACGCCATACAGGGAACGGGCAATGGGCATTTAAGTCGCGCCCGGGATATTATCCCTATCCTGCAATTGCAGGGAGATCTTGACATTCTTGTTAGCGGCACGCAGGCCGATGTTGAACTGGGCTATCCTGTAAAATATGTATTCGATGGGTTAAGTTTCGTCTTCGGCAAGAAAGGCGGGGTTGATTTGTTTCAAACCTATAAGAAAAGTCATCTCAGGAAATTGTTTAAAGAGATCAGGAGCCTGCCAGTAGAGAAGTATGATATTATAATAAATGATTTTGAGCCCGTATCCGCATGGGCATGTTATTTAAAAAACAAGGCGTGTATTTCATTAAGCCACCAGGCAGCGGTGATTAATAAAAAATCACCTCAGCCAAAACATAAGGACATATTAGGTAATGCCATTCTGAAAAATTATGCTCCCACTACTTTCCAATACGGTTTTCATTTTAAAGAATATGACGACAATATTTTTACACCGGTAATTCGCAAACAGGTCCGTGCATTGCATCCGCAAAACGAAGGACACTACACCGTTTATTTGCCGGCATATAGTGATAAACGTATCATTAAAGTGTTATCTGAATGTAAGGGCGTTCGCTGGCAAATTTTTTCCAAGCACAATAAAAAAGTGTACGAAGAGAAAAACATCGCTGTTTATCCCATAAACAATGAAAGCTTCATGAAAAGTTTGGCATCATCAGAAGGAGTATTGTGCGGCGCAGGTTTTGAAACTCCCGCGGAAGCCATGTTCCTGGGGAAGAAATTGCTCGTGATTCCGATGAAGAGCCAGTTCGAGCAACATTGTAATGCTGCAGCTCTAAAGGAAATGGGTGTTCCGATACTCAGGGGCCTAAAAAAGAAATATACAGGAGACATAGAGTTATGGATAGACGCTGGCGAGAGAGTTTCTGTTGATTACCCGGAGATCACCGAAAAAATTATTGAGGCGATTTTTACGCAGCATTATAAAATCAGTCACAATATGACGATTATCCCTGGAAGCAAGGTGAATTCTGCGCGTGAGTTTAGGAAAATAAGTTTGAAGAAAATTCTGTTAAAAATTGCTGTTAGATAATTATGAATTTTACAAGATTGGATTTCGGGAATGATTTTAAATGGGGTGTATCAACGGCTGCCTACCAGACAGAAGGCGCCTTCGATAAAGATGATAAGGGGCTCTCAATATGGGATAAATTTACTTCGGTAAAAGGAAATATTCTGAACAATGAGAATGCCAATACAAGCTGCAATTTTTATTACAGGTATACTCAGGATATTACCTTAATGAGCCTGATGAATATTCCTAATTATCGTTTTTCCATTTCATGGAGCCGGATCTTTCCTAACGGTACCGGTAAGGTGAACCAGGATGGTATTGTCTTCTACAACCGGGTTATTAACTTTTGTCTTGAACTTGAAATTGAGCCATGGATAACTTTGTATCATTGGGACCTTCCATACGAACTGGAAAAATTGGATGGATGGACAAACAAACCGTACCGTCATTCATTGGTTTAGCGAGTTTGTTGCTTTATGCGTTGGGGTATTTGGAGACCGCGTAAAGAACTGGATGATTTTAAACGAACCAATGGTTTTTACGGGTGCCGGGCATTTTTTAGGGGTACATGCGCCCGGACGCAAAGGACTTGGAAACTTCCTGGCAGCAACACATCATGTGGTTATGTGCCAGGCGGAAGGCGGACGCATAGCCCGCTCAATTCGGTCAGATCTTAAAATAGGCACAACATTTTCTTTCGCACACATAGATTCCTTCTCCCTGCGAAAAGAAGATGAGCAGGCTTCCCGTAAGGTTGACACCCTGCTTAACAGAACATTCATTGAACCTTTACTTGGCTTGGGATATCCTTTAAAAAATCTGCCATTCTTACGGCGCCTTGAACCTTTTATTAAAGATGGTGATGAAAGCCGGCTCGCTTTCGACATGGATTTTATCGGTGTTCAGAATTATACGAGGGAAGTGGTGTCACACTCTTTCTTTACACCTTTCATCCAGGCAAAAGTAGTGAAAGCAAATACCCGGAAAGTAGAAAGGACGCTTATGAACTGAGAAATATACCCGGAGGCAATATATCATGTGCTGAAAAAGGTTTCCTGTTATCCAAATATTAAAGAAATTATTGTGACGGAAAACGGCGCTGCTTTTTTGGATATTTTGGTTGATGGAGAAATAAATGATACGCAACGAACGAACTTTCTTCAAAACTATCTGGGGCAGGTGTTAAGAGCAAAGAATGATGGAGTGAATGTCAAAGGATACTTTGTGTGGAGTTTCACCGATAACTTCGAATGGGCCGAAGGTTACCATCCAAGGTTTGGATTGGTATATGTTGACTTTAATACGCAGCAACGTATCATTAAATCGTCCGGTCATTGGTATAGAGAGTTCCTGGAAAACCGATCGAGTAAAACTGCCTTGCTTACCGGTTAAATACAACACCGTAGAGCCCCTATAAATTTTACTTCTCAAATAGCAACCAATCGTTGGGCCTACTGTTTCTACAGGGGCCTATTTATTTTTTCATTACTGGCCAAACAGGGGTGATCAAAAACTTTTTTAGTCGGCCTGAGACCAGCGACTTAGTTTTCTATCCTTAGCTGCTTAGCGGAGCAGCGTTAAAGATTGACGGCTCTATAGTGAACTTTCCGCAGCCTAAATTCTTGCCACCAGCCAGTCTGAAAAATCCCTAATGGAATAAAAAAGTTCATCAGGTTGGAGCTGTTGTAATTTAACAGGGTCTGTCGTCTCGGCCCATGCCGCTGCTATAACAGGAATTCCAACTTCCCTGCTAGCTTCAATATCACCTGTTGAGTCGCCAACATAAATGACTTCCTTTTTTTGTATTTCCGGCCATTGGTCTATAACAATTTGAATGGCTTCTACTTTTCTTGGGCCGCTTGGAGAACCTGTTTCGATAATTTCAAAAAAGTTTGTGATATCGAAATATTTTAAAGAAATGTCAGTGCTGTATTTTCCTTTGCCAGTTACCATGGCGATACGTATGGATTTGCTTTGCAAATGAATTTGTAGTTCTTTCATGCCATCGAATACTAACGGACACATTTCGTGTAAGGTTTCATAATAATGCAGGTAATCTGCTACTGCACGGTCATAATGATTAGGGGCCAGTGCCTTTATGGTGCCCTCTTCCGAAGGGCCGAATGTTGCAATAATTTCCTCGTCAGAAACCGAACGGTGGATAAGAGGTTCAAGAGAATTTCTAAAAGCCTGGATACAAAGTGGTAAAGTGTTCGCTAAGGTTCCGTCGAGGTCAAAAATTACTGCTTTTATTTTTTGCATATATTATAAAGATGATACCAGGTAATAATTAATGATACCTGTTATTCAAAATTAAAGCAATCAGTGCAGAAGATAAATTTAATTGTCGTTGGGGTCAGGAGCTTCTGCATGGCGTCTTGGCCACAAAGTAACGAAGGAGCACAAAGAATTGGGTTTACACTTCTCTTGGTGTTCCTTCGTGTTTTTGTGACTTGGTGGCAAAAATGCAGCTTACTTGCCGTAGGCTTTTTCTAATGTTGGGATATCCAGCTTCTTCATCTGAAGCAGTGCCTTCATTACATTTCCTGCCTTTTCAGGATCTGCGTCACTAATCATATCAGTTAGTACCGTAGGAACAATCTGCCAGGATAGCCCAAACTTATCTTTTAACCAGCCACACATTTGTGCTTTTTCATCTCCACCTTCGGAAAGTTTTTCCCAAAAGTAGTTTACTTCTTCCTGCGTTTCGCAATTAACGATAAAAGATATTGCTTCACTGAATTTGAAATGAGGCCCACCATTAAGTGCCACAAATCCCTGTTCTGCCAACCAAAATTCCGTTATCATAACTGTTCCTTCAGGCATTCCGTGTTGGTCAAAACCTTCTTTTCCGTACCGTGTAATTCGCCCGAGCTTTGAGTTTTTGAAAACAGAAGTATAAAATTTCGCTGCTTCTTCCGCCTGTTTATCAAACCACAGGTTTGCGGTGATTTTTTTAATTGTCGCCATAGTACTTGTTTTTATTTATATTACTAATTGCTCCTTACTGGATTAATTGTTTTAAAAATCGTTCGTTATATTTATAAATAATCGTCTTGTAAAAGTATTTCATTTTTGAGTGTATAGTAATCCCTGAAACCGACAAAATAAGGGTGAGATTGCGACATTCCATCCAGGCATCAATCATTTTTTAATTAACTAAAACTTCGTTTCAGAAATATTTCCATATCCGGTTAAATTCATATTTTTATTTCGAGATTAATAAACGAATTATAAACATATGCAATCACAGGAGTCATCAAATACGCCGGCAGGCTCATTAGTTGTTTCCGATAAAATTTTACCGGATGATCCTCGCTACAAATATTCCAGCAACAAAAAATTTAACCTGCGATTTAGCGGAAAGCCAGACTATATAAGATTGGTGCAATCGATAGATGAACTAATGTTTGCATTACAGGAAGCCGTAACCGAAAATCAAAGAGTTGTTATACGTTGTGGCGGGCATTGCCTGGAAAACTTTGTTGATGATATTGCCGTTAAGGTAGTAATCGACATATCAATGATGAAGGGTGTGCGCTTTGACACGGAGATGGGTGCATTTGAAATAATAGCCGGAACCACGGTAGGAGAGATGTATGAAAAGTTGTATAATGAATGGGGAGTTGTTGTTCCTGCCGGTGAGCACCCCGCAATCGGGATGGGGGGACATATTGCCGGTGGAGCTTTTGGCTTTTTGTGTCGTCAGTTTGGATTAGCAGTAGATTACCTATATGCTGTAGAAATGTTATGGGTGGATGATCGGCGGAAAGTGCAAAAGGTAATCGCCACTAGGGAAAGCGAGGATCTCCACCGTGACCTCTGGTGGGCGCATACAGGCGGAGGCGCTGGTAATTTTGGAGTAGTTACCCGTTATTGGTTCCGGTCTGTGGGTACTTTCGGGGACGTATCAACGCCATTGTTACCCCTGGCCCCTCCCGTTATAGAAACCTTTGAAGTAGAATGGAAATGGGAAGATTTTAACGAACATCATTTTACCGGCCTGGTACGCAATTTTGGAAATTGGTGCGAAAACAATAGCGGTGCCGATGATGCCGGTACCGGTTTATTTGCAACACTTCATCTCTGGCGCCGTCAATATGGCAAACTGCAGATAAAAGGGTTGATAACCACCGGCAAGGAACACGATACATTACTGGATAGTTTTATGCAGGCTATTTCACACGGACTTGACATGCCTCACCAACTCGTGCGTACAAAAATGAGCTGGCTTGATTTTGCCTTAAAACCCTTTCCAGATATTTTTACGGATGGAAAAGCTGCCTTTAAGGTAAAGGATGCATTAATGCGCAAACAATTCACCGATCGCCAGATAAAAGTCATCTTTAATTACCTGGAAAGTACCGAATATGATGTGCCTGGAGGATTTATTGGTCATGCTACTTATGGGGGAACCTTGAATGCCATTACCCCGGAAGCCACTGCCTCAGTTCATAGAGATTCAATAATGACAACAGCTTGTGCAGTTGGTTGGGGAGATCCTAAAGAGGAAGCTAAAAACTTAGATTGGGTGCGCTCCTGCTACAAGGATTTATTTGCCGAAACAGGAGGAGTTCCCGTGCCAAATGTAGCAACAAGCGGTACACTTATTAATCATCCGGATGCGGACCTGGCCGATCCGGCGTTTAATACTTCAGGGGTGCCCTGGTATACCATGTATTATCAAAGTAATTACGCCAGGCTTCAACAGGTAAAGGCTAAGTGGGATCCATGCAATATCTTTCATCATCTATTATCGGTACAGGTTTGAGATCGAACAACCCTTCAGGTAAGAATTATACTTTCGGTTACTCAATATAACAAGCAAGACATCTCTCGTTGGTGTTAGTTTATTTCAGTTGGAAGTTCCACTATCCTGCGCGTAAATTGTTCTGCCACTTCGTAACGCTTAAAAAAAAATGTTCAACGTTCATCTCAGATAGCGTTTCAATTTCTTTTTCTTTTGCATGGTGTGATTGAAAAATAGAAAGTGCTTTTCAAAGTTGGAGAGCCTCGAGGCATGCCCGTAAGGAAGTAATTTCCTGCAGTCAACAACGCCTGGGCAGAAGCCAGCGTGTTTCCCGATTGCTCACTTAGCGCCACTATCTCACCAAAGTTTTTGGTGGCGTCCGATAAGTTTTGGGTAGCGCATCGGCAGCGATAACCGCCAGTTTACTTTTTACCGTTGCCAGCATCATTTTATTGACACTGCCGTCGGTGATCGTATCGGCAGATTGTGTGCCGGAGTGGTAGGCTCTAGACAGCAATAAATGGTATAAATGCAGGTGGTCTAAAAAGCAAAAAGCCTGCAAATACTGAGTCTTGCAGGCTTTCGTTATTTTATTTATCTTAAAATATAGATAAAAAGCGGAGAGAGAGGGATTCGAACCCCCGGACCTGTAACAGTCAACGGTTTTCAAGACCGCCGCATTAGACCGCTCTGCCATCTCTCCGCGGCAAATGTACATTTAGATATCATTCAGTCAAAAATAAATTGGGTGATTTTTAAAAAAGCCAGTGTGATAGTGGAAAGTAGCAGTTCAGTCACCAACCTAAATTTTATTTTCTCTCCTCATACCTCATAGCTGATACCTCTCACCTGATTCCCGAAAACCGTATCTTCGCGCCTAATGAAACATCTCGCTAGTTTAAATAAATATCTCTGGAAGTACCGCTATCGATTTATGTTGGGGATTATTTTTATTGTGGTATCAAACTATTTCCGCATCCTGGCACCCCAGATAACGGGATACGTGGTGGATGCGGTAGAAAGGCACCTTCCCGGTTACAAGCCGCGACAAACTACCGTTAACCACGATCCGCTGGTACAAAAATTCATAACTTATACAGAATCGTCCCATTTTTCCTTTGGTGATAAAGTAGCGCTTTGTATGATCATACTTATGTTGCTGGCGCTGTTGGGAGGTATTTTTATGTTTCTTATGCGGCAGACTATCATTGTGATGAGCCGCCATATAGAGTTCGATCAGAAAAACGAAGTGTATAATCATTACCAGCTGTTAGACACCAGTTTCTACAAAAGGCATAGTACCGGAGACATGATGAACCGAATGGCGGAAGATGTAAGCCGCGTCAGGATGTACACCGGGCCGGCGATAATGTACTTTATTAACCTGGCTGCCACTATCTGGTTTTGTGTTTATTATATGTGGAACAAGAATCATAGTCTTACTATTTACGTATTGTCGCCCTTGCCCTTACTTGCCGTAACCATTTATTATGTGAATACAATTATCAATAAAAAAAGTGAGCGCATCCAGGCTTTATTGAGCGACCTTACAACCAGCGCCCAGGAATCATATTCAGGAATTCGTGTTATTAAATCATTTATCCAGGAAAAAGCGATGTTACGTTTTTTTGAAAGTAAAAGCGAAGATTACAGGAAGAATGCCGTTGGCCTGGCAAGGGTCGAATCTATTTATTTTCCTGCCATGGGCCTGCTTATAGGACTCAGCACACTACTCACCATTCTTATCGGAGGGATATATGCGATTCACGGAGCACGAAATGTTACCACTGGCACCATCGCTGAATTCGTGATGTATGTAGGCATGCTTACTTTCCCCGTAAGCGCCATAGGGTGGACCGCCAGCATGATACAGCGTGCAGCTACATCACAACGACGGCTTAATGAATTCCTGTTAAGGGAGCCTGCTATCCAGGATGCTGTGGATGCTGTTCCGAAAAACATAGCCGGTGCTATTGCTTTTGATAATGTTGACTTCATTTACCCCGATACCGGCATACATGCCATCAAAGACTTCACCCTTCATATTAAAAGCGGTCAGAAAGTGGCAATAATCGGTAGAACGGGAAGTGGTAAAACAACCATCGCCCAGTTATTGCTGCGTATGTACGATCCTGTGAAAGGCAGTATTTCGATTGATGGACTTAATATTAATAAAATGAAGCTCTCTCACCTGCGGGAACAAATCAGCTATGTTCCCCAGGATGTTTTCCTTTTCAGCGATACCATTGAAGGAAATATCCGATTTGGTATGACAACTGTCAAGGCAGGACAGGTAGAGCAGGCAGCCAAACTAGCCAGTATTGATAAAGAGATTAAAAACCTGTCCGAAGGTTATAAAACGGTTGTTGGCGAACGGGGCGTTACCCTCAGCGGCGGTCAAAAACAACGCATTTCCATAGCCAGGGCACTAATAAAAGAACCACAGCTTGTAGTGTTTGATGATTGCCTGAGTGCCGTGGATGCGCGAACGGAAAAGGAAATTTTAAATAATCTCTATCATTTTTTACAGGGAAAAACCTCCATTATCATCACGCACCGTATATTTTCCATGTTCGATTTTGATAAGATCATTGTTTTGGATGATGGCAAAATCGTAGAACAGGGAACTCACCAGCATTTGCTTTCGCAACACGGTTACTACACGGAACTATACGAACAACAGCAGTTAGAAAGGGAAAAGGGGATAGAAAACGCAGAGGTGTAGATCTAATTCCTGAGCCCGAATGTTCAGGGTTATGATATTCGTTAACGTCGATGTTTAGTAGGCAAGTGTCAAGAGTACACACTTTGAATAGCTGATACCTGATGGCCCATGTCTTTTTATCTTCATATATTTTGCTAATTGGAAAACAATATTATATTTGTAACTTCTTAATTAAAACAAATATATAACTGTAAAAAAATTAACTACTGTGGCGTACGAAAACAACGAAAAAAGAATGGAAAGCGTTTATAGCAAACGCATTAGAGCCGGCAAGCGTAGAACGTATTTCTTTGACGTTAGAGCAACCCGTAGCAATGATTATTATCTGACTATTACCGAGAGCCGTAAGAAATTTAATGAAGACGGTTATGACAGGCATAAATTATTTTTATATAAAGA
>JBDSBP010000394.1:0-8727 GCA_039921525.1 Chitinophagaceae bacterium
CTAAGTATACACGCATCGCTTATCCCCCTGCGCGACCTTACCATAGATCTTAATATTGACAAAACGTTCGGTAAAAGCTATTCTGAATTATTTAAGGATACCATTGGCAGCCCAACGAGCAATTTTGTTCGATTAAATCCGTATACAGCGGGAAGCTTCAGTGTAAGTTATATCTCATTTCAAACCATGTTCGAGAAATTCTCTTCCAATGAAGTCTCCGGCACTTTTAAAACTTTTGAAGCCAACCGCTTAATACTCTCCGACAGATTGGGTAAAACAAATGGATATTCTACAGGCATTGGTGCCGATGGATATGCGCAGGGTTATGGTAAGTATGCACAGGACGTATTGATACCCGCGTTTATTGCTGCATACACCAAAAAGGATCCCAACAGTGTTTCTTTATTAAAACAAAATAATCCAAACATAAGTGCCAATCCGTTTGCAGGTATCAAGCCCCGCCCGAATTGGAGGGTTACCTATACCGGTCTTTCAAGAATACCCGGTCTCGACAAAATATTTACCAATGTGAGCCTTTCGCATGCTTATACCAGTAACCTGAGCATGAACAGTTTTAATTCGGCCTTATTATTTGAAGATCCTTTGCTGCTGGGTCAGCCAGGCTTTATCGATACCATATCCGGGAACTTTATTCCTTATTTTTTAATTCCGAATATTTCTATCTCCGAAGCGTTTGCTCCTCTAATTGATTTTGACATGCAGTTAACTAACCAGGTCTCAGCCAGGTTCGAATATAAAAAATCGAGACAACTAAGTTTAAGCCTGGTGGATTTCCAGCTAAGTGAATCCCGCTCAACAGAATTCGTAATAGGTGCTGGTTGGCGCAAAAAAGGGTTTCAGCTTCCTTTCAAGGTTCCATTTACCAAGAAGGACACCAAAAAACTGGAGAACGATATTAATTTCCGTTTAGATTTCAGTATCCGGGATGATGCTGTTTCTAACAGCCGCCTCGACCAGGACGCGGCCCTACCCACTGCCGGCCAAAAAGTTATTTCTATTTCACCTTCCATTGATTATGTTTTGAATAACCGGGTTAATGTAAAACTCTATTTTGACCAGCGACGGGTAGAGCCTAAAATTTCTACCTCGGCGCCTATTACTACTACGCGGGCGGGGGTGCAGATAAGGATTTCGCTTGCGCAGTAGACTTTAGTTCAAAGTTTAAAGTTTAAAGTTCAAGGTTGTCTAATCGTTTGTTACATGCTGTCGAGCTGGTTAGTTCAAAGGTCAAGGTTTAAAGTTTAAAGCGAGTCAACGGTGGATGCCCCAGCCCCGACTGTGTTTCGATAGCCGCCGACTATAAATGCCCTTATCAAGAAGTCTCTATATTCCCGATGTCAACAACACCATTAACACCTATCCAACTTGCGGGCCCCCAACTTTAAACTTTAAACCTTAAACTGTAAACTTTAACCTATTAAAGCTTTATCACTTTAATAGCCTTAAACGTTCCATTCGGTTGCACAAACAAAACTTCCGTTATCTCCCCTTTGGCATTGCTGGTAAATTGCAAGCTATATCCGGAAAGGATTTTTATAGTGAACATGTCCTTCCCGGTAGCTATCAATTCATATTCGGGCTGGCCGGGTACAAATAAGAACATCGTGTTTTGTCCTTTAATATAAATTTTAGCAATGGCACCACCGAGTGTATAATCTCCCACATATCTTTCCAGGCTGTCTTTGGATAATGTTTTAGCCCGTGCTCCCCTCGTGAAAACAATAGGCTTTACCGGTCCGGCAAGCGGTAACGACGCACTTGCAATATTGCCGCTTTCGTCCATCCTGAACATGATTTTCAGGTTGTCGTTATTGGTAGAATCATTTTCAATCCGGTCTTCTTTATCCTGCAGTTCAAACACATCGTAATGAAAGTGACGTAACCAAAAAGGTTCTATACTACCCGTCAAAAAAAGCGAATCGTTTTTTAACTCAATATCAAAGCTTTCCTTTGCAACCGAAGTGTATGTGCCTGTATAATCATTGAGAGGATGTGATGTTTTAGTGCCCGTTTTGCGGGAGGACACTATAGTTTTTTTAGCCTCTTTTGTTTTAGCTTTTCCTTCGAGGTCCGCGCTGTAGGCTTCTGTTTCCCAGTCTTTATATTTTAACCCGAGCATCCTGTCTGTAAGCAGGTTCCTGACTATTCCCGGAACCTGTGATCCGTTTTGATTGCATAATACCACTATACCGATACTGTCTGAAGGAAAGATGCTGGTGCTCGCACTGAATCCGTCAATATTACCACCGTGTTCAGCCCGGTAGTGCCCACGGTAGCTGGAGAGCATCCAGCCAAAACCATAATTAAGCATATGTACATCAGCGGATTTTTTTCCGGGTAGTCCCCCGGCAATTACCATTTGCGAGCTTATGGCTTCCGTAATATAGGGAGCAGGTAAGATCTCTTTTCCCTGGTACTTACCACCATTAATCCAGAGCGTCACCCATTTTGACATATCGCTTACACTGCTGTTAATGCTGCCTGCGGGTGCCATTCCACTAATATCATAAAAGTTTGTTTTGTGTATGATACTGTCCTGTTTCAGGTTGTAACCAACGGCTATATCTTTAGTTTTTGTCCATTCGCTAAGCGATACGTTCGAATTATTCATACCCAGGGGTTGGAACAGTTTTTCACGAATGTTATCTTCCCAGCTTTTGCCGGTAAGCTTTTCAACTACCACACCCTGCAGCAGGAACATAAAATTATTATATTGCCATTTCTGCCGTAGGGGTTCAGATGGTTCCATGTACTGGATACGCTGCACCAGTGTATCTTTCGAGCGGGAAGGAAAAAAGTACCAGGAGTAATCATATCGTGAAACACCGGTACGATGGCACATCATATCGCGCAGCGTCACATTATCGTTCATGTCGTTGTTGTAAAAAGACAGTGAAGGAAGGTAGGTGCGCACCGGTTTGTCGAACTCAACTTTGCCGTCTTTATTTAGTAAGCCAATTAGCGATGCAGTAAAAGCTTTGGTGCAGGAACCAATGGCAAACAATGTGTTCTCCGTTACCGGTGCCTTAATTTCCCAATCTTTATAACCAAAACCTTTAGCATAAACGATCTTGTCTTTTTCTACCACGGCTACAGCGAAGCCTGCAGCCTTCCAGTCTTTTAACACTCGGGCAAACGCTGTATCTAACCCGGCAAACCGGGCGTTAGTGGTAACTTTTTGTTTTTGTGAAAAACAAGCAAAAGAAAACATGCAAAAGATAATCGCAGCAGGAAACTTCATAAAAAATCAGGGGTTGAGGGTCATAGTCAATTACGAATTACAAATTACGAATTACGAATTATTATCGCCCCAAAAATTCATAATTCGTAATTTATAATTTGTAATTATCTAATCAGCACCAGGCTCCCCTTCTTAAAAATCGCCTTGCCCATGTAATCCATTCCCCTCACCATCCACACGTAAGCGCCTGCATCCTGGTCCTTACCAGCGAATCTTCCATCCCAGCCAATGTTAATATCATTGCTGCTGAATAATAATTGCCCCCAGCGGTTGTACACCTGGAACATCTCAATGCGGCTAACTCCCACGGGGATGGGCCTGAAGCGGTTATTGGTACTCTTGCCGGGCGTAAAGGCATTGGGAACGAAGATGTCGGGTGATGTTTTAAAAACTTTCACCTGCATGGTATCATAATTAAAACAGCCGTTCTCATCTGTTACTTTTAAAGAATACAAGATGTCACTTTCCAGGATGGCTACCGGTGATTGTGCAGCAGTTCTGTTCAAGCCTACGGGTGGTGACCATTGATAAAATTCACCGCCTGTACCCGTTAACTGAAGAGGCTGGCCAGCGACGATGGCAGTATCTCGTCCCGCATTTGCCAGTATTTTAGGATATACCACCACCACAACGGTATCACGATTTGGCTTGGGACATCCGAGGATATCATAAACAGTAAGCACATAGGAAGTGGTTCGTAAAGGAAATGCCAGGGGTGTAGGCGTATTAGCGTATATCAGTGTATTTGCAGGCAACCAGTTAAAAGAAGCGCCCACTATGATTCCTTTAAGCAACGTAGTATCATCATAACAAATTTTCACATCGCTGCCGGCATTTGATTGCGGATAAGGAATGGTTCTAACAGTAACATCATCGGTAGTATTACATTTACCGATGGTAGCAAGCACCTGGTAGGTGGTTGTGGTGATAGGGGTTGCCAGCGGCTGTTTAAGTTTGCTATTATTTAAAGTGGCAGCAGGCGACCATGTATAACGAAGACCATTGCTTACAGGGTTAAGACGTATGGCATCAGTGAGGCAAATGGTAGTGTCTGCCCCGGCATATAAACTTACAAAATCTACTACCCGAACTCTTACGGCATCGGTACTTACACAGCCGTTGTCACTAACAGTTACCTGGTAGGAAGTGGTAGTTTTTGGAAAAACCAATGGATTGGCGCTCAAGGCATTTATTATATTTGAATCAGGCGCCCATGAAAAACTGCCTCCACCTTTTACGCCAAGCTCCAGCGTGTCGATGCTGCATATAAGTGTATCACGGAAAGCAAGGTCTACCAGTGGTTTGTCTCTTACCTCTACATCGTGCAAGACGGTATCAATGCAGCCTTTGCTGCTTTCAACAATAAGAGATACCTTTTTGATACCGGTATTGGGATATTTCCACGATGGGTTTTTTTGGTTGGATGTATCAGAGGTGCTTTGGTTATCTCCAAAATCCCAGGTCCATTTACTAACGTTGCCATAACGGGTATTGGTGGTATCTGTAAAAAAGAATGGATTAAATAAGCAAGAGCCACTGCTCGTAAAGCCCGGAAAGAATCCCGGAAATACCCCTAGTTTGGAAACGGCAGAATCGGAACATTCTTCCCCGCGATTGATGAACAGTTTAATGGTGTAAACTCCCGTATCCGGGAATATAAAATTTGGCTTTGCGAGGGTAGATGTATCATCGGTTCTACCGTTGACGCCGAAGTCCCAATAATAAGTATGGATAAGCGATGAAAACGGCGCTTCGTTTTGAAAACTATATCCAAAGCCATCGCAGGTAACATAATTGGGTTTTAATTCCGCTGCTGCAAAGTCACAGTTAGCATCAACCCTTACGATAAAATCTTTTCGATGGGTGCTCAGGGCTTTGCCACCCCGCCATTCGGTAATACAAACACACACCACGTAATCACCTCCTGATGGTGCTATACCTGAAAGAATACCCGTTACCGGGTTGATAGATACATCGGGACCCAGAGGCTGTGCTCCCGAAAACCCGGTTGCATAAGATAACGTTCTAAGCTGACTGGGAGGTGGGGGATTGGTTATAACAGGCGTTCCTGTAGAGCCGCCATCATAAGCCGCGCAAAGTTCGTAAGAAGTTGAATCTCCATCAATGTCTGCTGCGCCAAAGTTGAGCGTAAACCGCCTGTCCTGGCAAATCAGTACCGTATCCTTAACTAGAAATTGAGGGTTTGAATTTTCAATACTGTTTGCCGAAGTCGATCCATGGATTTCACAGGTATAAGATGCACCTACCGAGTTATTGGGGTTGAGATTTCGTATCCCGTTAATGCGGCAGCATCGCTGAAATATGGCTGTAAAGCCCCCGGCTTCTTTCGGTAGTTCAATGATAATTGAGTAAGAGCGAAGCCGGTAACATATGGGAGAAGGATTAACTATACAGGGGCTGGGAGCTGAAAGCCGTAAAAATTCATCCCCGGTATTAGGTAAGGTGAAAGGAGAACCTGCAACAGGTAAATTATCTGCGTTTTTGTAAATGGAAACATTAGCTTCCGGATCAATCTGCGCTCCCTGTGAACTGCAATCAATAAATAAACGAACCGTTACCCTGAACCTGTCATTGTTGCCAGCGCCCGGGCCCAAATATTCATAAAAAACCTCCCCACCTTTTATATGAGCCGCTTCAGCGGGAGTTGCCAGGAAAAAAAACAAGGAAATTATTGCCAAAAATCTTTTCATTCCCAATACTTGTTTTCATAATTGGTAGAAGTTCTACCGTTGAAAGATACGTTATCTGATTATTACTTCGTGGGAGACCAAAAGCAGCGTCCAAAGTTTAAAGGGTGTCGTTCAAAAACCTTTCGAGTATGTTATTACTTTTTTCAACTTCCTCCAACATACCCATATGACCTGAGTTCTTTAAAATATGAATATACGATAAAGCAGGGAGATGGCATTGTTCCATGCTATCCTTAAACGGTATGGCAGAGTCGTGTTCTCCTATTACGAAAAGAACGGGTTTGTCAATTTGTTTAAGCAGTTCCCGTCTGTCCGGACGCTCCATCATGGCTTCCTGGTATGCTGCGAGTGAGGACGGATTGGAATTTTTGTATTTTTCTATGATGGTATCCACCATTTCCGGGTGTTCTTTTTTAAACGTATCTCCGAACAGCCCGGGTGTGGATTGCTGTATGAATTTGTAACTGCCCTGCCTTTGAATAAACGCGATATTCTTCTTCCTGGCTATTTTTTTCTCTTCCCTGTCAGCATAAGAAGAAGAATGAAACAATCCCAAAGCCTTAAGCATTCCCGGATATTTTTCGGCAAAGGCCAGGCTGATATAACCACCCATACTATGTCCGATCAGGATAACTTCCAGCATGGCTTCCGCGTCAAGGATAGCTTTAATAGAATCGGCCATCGCTTCCATGCGAACATTATCCGGCAGTTCAGATTTTCCCGTTCCCGGCAGATCGGGTATTATAAGCCTGCAATGTTTTTCCATCACCGCTGCCTGCTGACTCCATATTTCACCATCTACCGGAACACCATGAATTAACACAACAGGTTTACCCTGGCCTGTTACCCGGTAGAAAATAGACTTGTTTTGGAAGACAACATTTTTATCCATCTGTATTGAGATTATTTAAAAAATCTATTTCTGGCCCAGGTTATTAAACTCATGAATAATAGAAAAACTGCCACGCTTTCTGCTATTATGGAAAGGATATCACCATGTTCAACAAAGAATGTAAGTGACTGATTTTGAGGAATAGACATTTTTATGGTTGCTGCCTTATCCCATGGCTGCGCCTCCAGAACTTCACCCGATGGCGTGATAAAGCACGAGATACCGGTGTTGGCGCTGCGAACGATCCATCGCCGGGTTTCAATGGCACGCAAACGGGCATATTGCATGTGTTGTTTGTACCCAGCTGTATTTTCCCACCAACCGTCATTGGTAATGACAGCGATTACGTTTGCACCGTTGCAAATATATTCGGTCATAAATTCACCATATATGCTTTCGTAACAAATGGCTGGCGCAAATTTGTAACCGCTGGCGGGGTCCGTTAGCACTGTTCGTTCGACCTGGGATGCGTACCCGCCGGTAGTACCGCCGAAGCTTTCAAACCATTTGTCAAGAAACCTCAAATAGGTGGGAAGCGTTTCTACACCCGGTACCAGTTTCGATTTATGATAAAGCTGAAGTGCGCCGGAACTGTCGAACAGGCCTGCAGCATTAAAACTATCATAGTAGTTGTCAGAGCCTTCGATCTGCCTCGCTGATGCGGTTTTATCCTGCGCGGTATATAAACGATAGCTTTCAATACCTGATAAAAGTTTTATACGCGGATGCTTTCTCAAAAAATCCCAGACAGGAACCAGGAACTTATGTTCCCTGATCCGGGCTTCATCAATGCCACCCGGGAAGCTAATGGCAGTTTCGGGCCATACCACTATCGCCGTGTTGGAATCAATAGCAGATAAACTCAATGTTAGCAGAGATTGCAACTGGCCTTCTACATTGCCCGCATCAAATTTTCCATATGGATCTATATTAGGCTGTACCACCACTATATTATTTTGAATAGATTTTGCGTAGGTGGTGGCTGGCTTTATGAAATAAGATACCAGCAACGGAAAAAACAACACTAAAAAAGCGGCCAGTGGTAATTTGAATTTTAGTGAAGTTGCCGGTTCCAGGCTTTTCCTTAATATCAAAAATAGCAGCACGTTAACCACCAGAATCCATAAGCTGCCGGCACTGGTGCCGGTGTATTGGTACCACTGCACCCAGTCTGGGTGGCTGGCAAATACGTTTCCCAAAGTAAGCCAGGGCCAGCTTAATTGCCAGTTCAGGTGAATATATTCGAAGGCGAGCCAGAAAACAATGAATGCCAGGTATCCAATCCGTTCACCCAGTCTTTTTTTGACGTTATAAAAACCCAGGCAAGGAATGCTCATCAAAAAACTATTTGCCAGGATGGCCGCTACGCCGCCGGGAAAAGTGGAGTTACACATCCACCAGGTAGTGCAGGTATTCCATATCATCAACATTAAATAGGTATAGAAGAGAAATTTTACCCGGCTTGAAGTAGTATATTCCATCCAAAAGAATGGAACGAAAGCTATAAAAATTAAAAACGTTAAAGGAGAAACCGGCCAGCCTGCCCAAAGTAACAAGCCACCGGGTAAAGCCAATAAAAGAGGATGCAATTTTTTCACCAGGTAATTTTGCGAAAGTTCGGTAAAAATATTAATGGACAGTGATTAATGGTTAATGGTTAATTGTTAATTATTAATGGTTAATGGTTAATGGTTAATGGTTGTTAGTCGGAGTCTTTTATAGTCTCCCATTTATAATTAATTCTACTTTGACAAGTTAAACCGGCTTTTATTATCAGTTGAAGGTAGTCGGCATATTCAAATTTACATTACCGGAGCCGCCGTTCAATTTCGAACATTCTTTAAGGCTGCGAAATATATTTG
>JBDSBP010000395.1:0-16736 GCA_039921525.1 Chitinophagaceae bacterium
TAAAGATTTATTTGGATTCCTGGTATCTTTCCGGGGAGTTGCCACCCAAATTGACTTTCCATAATATTGGTTGTCTTTTTTATAGATTTGAATCTTTGCATCTTTTTGTGGTGACCAGTACAAACCGATAATATTATCGGCAGGAATTTTATTTTCTTGCGCAAACCCCCGGCAACAGATCAACGAGACAAAAACAATAGTAATGGTTAGTTTTAATATATTCATGGCTTAATTTATGTTTAATCTTTTTCTTAATATTTTTTTGATGACGTAAAGGTATAATGGGATAAAAAGCCTGGAAAGACAACTACGTGTCATATACGGACAACCTATCAAAGACGTTAGAAAACCAATGGTAACACCTGTTTGCACATTATCCTTTCAATAAAAATTTCTTTTTACTTGCCTGCCCGTTTTTGACATCTTATTGTCTTCATTCTTTTATTTCCGAACGACACCTTTGTACAATTAAATAACTACATGCATTTACAATGAAAAAACTTACAAAGGCCAGCGTGATATCAATTTTAATTACTCTGGTTGTTTCAGTCGTTTATTTTCGTTTGCAACCGGTAAGGGAACTGAATACTGTAGAGCGATATGCGGGTGATCTACACTTCCATTGGAAATTACCAACTGTGTATACTTCTAAAAGAACCGTTCTAATAATCGCCGATAATGATGGTACTGAAATATTTGATTTATTGGCGCCATTTTATTTATTCAACGCAACAGAAAAAGCCAACGTTTTTGTAGTATCAGAAAAAAAGTCTCCTATTATTTTAGATAAAGGTCTTTACATACTTCCACAAATGACCTTTGCGGAAGTGGACTCCTTGAAAATTCGGCCGGATGTAATTGTTATTCCCAATCAATCTGTTAAGTTAGGGGGTATTCAGAAAGAAGCTACAGTTAGTTGCATAAAAAACCTGTATACTCGTGAAACCCTTGTGCTTTCTGTATGCCATGGATCTGCAACGGCTGCTGCAACAGGCATCTATGATAGCAGGCCACTCACCACCCATGCTACTAATTTTACCAGCGAAAAAAAACAGTATCCCAAACCGATATGGGTAAAGGATGTCTCCATTACCCAGGATGGCAATTTATATAGCACCGCAGGTGTGTCCAATGCTACTGAAGGATGTCTTGCAGTAATCAAGACCCTATTTGGAAAAGACATAATGAAAAAGGTTATTGATGATGTTCGATACCCTAGCCAGGAAATAAAAAAACAGCATGAAAGCCTGATTTTTAATAGTAGCGCAATAATTACACTTTTATCAAAAGTTCTTTTCAGGAATAGTTTTAAAATTGGCGTATTGCTTCAAAATAATATTAATGAATTTGAACTGGCTTCCACTTTAGATACATATAATAGTACTGCTCCGTCATCCATAAAAAGTTTTGTGACGACTGGTACATTTATTACTTCAAAATATGGATTAATCCTTTACCCTACATGCGATTCAGCTCAATTTCAATTTAATGAAACGCACGTATTAATGCCCGACAGCCTTACTGGCACGGACTATCAACTATTAAAAAAGTGTATTCTCCAGGTAAATTACCATCATGATAGCAAATACATACTAGATAAGAACCTCGACAGAATTGCGAGTCAATATGGTGTCAAATTTCAACATATCATAAAATTAATGTTGGATTATAACTAAAGCTGAGGGGATTTGATATTGTCCGTATTTGTCATCCTGTTAGCTGAAAAATAATAATAACAATATCATCTTTATTTTTAAATTATAAAAAACATCATAAAAAATTATTACTAAACAGTACCCTTGTTACCTTACTTATACTGGTCACATTTCTTTTAAATGCCTGCAGTCCCCTAAGAAATCATAAGACTCTTTCAACGGCTGATATAAATTATAAAACGCCGGACTACTTTAAAATTTGACCAATAATTTCCTGTCTTCCTTTTTGTTTTTCAAAAAGAAATGATGATAAATTTGTATTGTATCTTTTAAATTAAGCTGCCATCTTGCTGCATTCATCTGCGCATAGTTTACATGCCTCTGCACATTCCTGGCAGTGCTTGCTATGTGAATGCTTACCACATTCATTACCACATGCGTCGCACAGGTCCGCACATATACTGCAGATCTCTGTTGCCTTAGAACTTCCTAAACTCATTAGCTGTGCTTACGCATAGCATAATGCAGCGCACTCCATGTCTAATTGAATACATACCTGCCATCATTTTTACATCTTCCTCCTGGGCACAGGAAGAAGCGCAATGATTACATATAGCTGCACATCTTAAACATGCTTCTATACAACTTTTTTATGTGTGATACCCTGTCATAATTTTAAGTTTTAATTGTTAAAAAAAACGGTGAACTATTAATAAGTAATCGTTATTCCAGCCCCTACCTCCATATCGCTATCATAATGGGTACTTATTGAAAACCATTTATTAATAATATACCGTAACCCGCCCATGTACTCCTTATCTGAATTAGCCATAAGGCTAAGCCTCAGTCTCGATGTCACCGGTATATCTTCTCTTGCCAGCTGAGCTCTAAACTTTCCTTTGCTATCAATCCTTGCTTCTGCAACAACCAGCATGGGAAGCGTGTACTGGAACCCTAGCACCAGTGCCTTTCGGTTCCTTTGATTGCTTTGCTGTCCGAAAAGGTTTTTTTCAGCTTCGCCTTCAAATTTTTTATTGTAATGATAATCGAATCCCACAAAGGGCATAAACCATTGCATCCTGCCAATGTATCGTCCAAAATAAGTTTCACTTTCGATGCCGTGCCTGGCGTGTAGACCAATCCGCCAGTCTGTAGATAAGCGGTTTCGGGTATTAGCATACATCAACTCTCCATCGCTCCCATTGCTTTCCAATCCAATATTTCCCATGGCGTGGTATTTCCCGCCATTGTCTTTAAGTAGTACACGCCTGGCGGCAGCAGTATCTGTTAATTCCGGGTTCAAAGGCGAGTTTTCATAGCGGAAAACCTTACCCATGCCACTCATCATATGATATAAAATATGGCAATGAAAAAACCAATCTCCCCCGGTTTCGGTAGCCGCAAATTCTATAGTGTCGCGCTCCATGGGCATAATATCAATAATGTTTTTCATAGGGGCATTTTCACCTTGGCCGTTGAGTACTCTGAAGTCATGGCCGTGCAGGTGCATGGGATGGCGCATCATACTATTGTTATACATGATTATTCTAAGATTTTCACCCTTTTTAATTAATATCCGGTCACTTTCCCCAACAGTCTTATTATCTATGGTCCATACATAGCGGTTCATGTTTCCGGTAAGTTCAAAGTTTAACACACGTAATGGCCCGGCAGGCAAGGTGGTTTTTTGGGGATCCCGCAACATGCTGTAGTTTAGTGTTACCATATCGAGAGTTTCACCCGCATCCATATCGTCCATATTGTGTTGTCCGTTAGTTGATTTCATATGCCGGCTGTTCATCTTCATACCGTTCATGCTATCTGGCTGCTTTTCATTCTGTGGCTGTTCGGCACCTGTTATTTCAGGGTACATTACAGTGTTCATATCCATTACCTGGTTTTGCATTTTCATACCTTTCATTTCTATCATATTGCCCTGCATGTCCATCATATCATTCATCATCTTCATCCCGGCAAAATATTTTGGCCTGTCCATCTTGGTAGCAGCCACTTTTTCGCCACCGCCCAACCATAAGGATGCATATTTTGTACGGTCCTCAGGCGTTACCAAAAATTCATAGCTTTTATTACCCGGAATAGTTACCACAACATCGTAGGTTTCAGAAGCTGCAATAATCAATCTGTCCACTTCCACTGGTTCTACATCATTGCCATCGGTGGCCACCACGGTAATTTTGCCGCCGGCGTATTTCAGCCAGAAATAATCCGATGCACCGGCATTGGCTATACGCAAGCGTACTTTATCACCGGCCTTCAACTGTGGCTGCTCGTTTTGATTTTTGCCATTTAGTAAGAAATTATCATAATAAATGTCTGTCAGGTCCATGGCCGTCATTCGCTTCCATTCGTTGGTGACCTTTGTTTTAAAATGCCCCTTCTTTATAGCCTCAGCATAACTTTGAGTTGAACCTTTTTGTATGGCAAACCAGTCGGTTGCGCTGTGAAGCCTGCGGTCAACTTCATGAGGATGCATATCCGTCCACTCGCTTATTACGATTGGAAGCGTGGGTATATCCCATTCCGCTCTTTTATTCATGATGAAAGCGCCATACATGCCAATCTGTTCCTGCAACCCGCTGTGACTATGATACCAGTGAGTGCCGTGCTGCACAATCGGGAATTTATAGAGATAGGTAGCACCAGGCTTGATAGGCATTTGGGTGAGCCCCGGTACCCCGTCATACCTGTTTGGCAAAAACAGGCCATGCCAGTGCAACGACGTTTCTTCATTCAGATTATTATGTACCCAAATTTCGGCGGTATCCCCTTCTGTGAAAGTGAGCGTTGGCATGGGAATTTGACCGTTCACTGCGATGGCTCTTTTCATTTTCTTCCCGAAGGTTACAGTGGTATCGGCAATGTATAAATGATAAACAACGGTTCGTGGTGAATTTGTAGAAATAACCTTTTTTATAGGACCCAGGTTTGCTCTGGCCTTTGTGATATTTGCCATGTTCTCCATTTTATTTTCACCCATGTCCATGTTCGCCATCCCATTGTTGATTTCTGCTACAACTTCAGCATGGTTATTTATTAGCTTCATTCCACATTTGGGGCAGTTGCCGGACCTTTCAGAATGTACCTGCGGGTGCATCGGGCATGTATAACTGGCATGTTCATCCGCTTTAGTATCTCCTCCAGGTTTTAATGGCATTTCAACTTTGCCAGAACTATCTGTTTTTTTCATATCCATACTTCCCTTTTCCTCTTTACCATGAGTTGCCACCTGCTGTTTTTCTTTCACCAGCTTCATTCCGCATTTAGGACAGTTCCCCGGTTTATCGCTATGAATCTCAGGGTGCATGGAACAGGTATATATGACTTTCTTTCCCTGTGCCGTTGCAACAGAATAAAAAGCCATTAGCAATGCTATAAGGACGATTTGTTTCATCATTTTGGATTTTACTTTTGACAACATTTTTTCTTTCTGATAAATACAATCATCAAAATCATAATGAATGTTTTTGCCAGTATTTTTATCATGGTTTAATTTGCTTGAAGACTATCTCCTATTCTTGTTGCCCATTTAATGAATAATGTATTATTCAACTTTGAAAGTCTTGCATCATGATGCATCAAGGTACCTACTTGATGTAATTGTCTCAGCTGCTATGGCAATGCCAATAATAAAATTTTCATTAGTTCACTTTTGAGGTTGAAAAATGAGACGCGTTACAAGAGCGCTGCTATAATGTTTCAGTAACTTCACCGCAGGTGAGCATGCTGCTGCCGTAATACGGGTTTTTGATTGTCTTCTCGCTGGATAGCCACGATGCTTTTTTCATTGGACAATATGCCTGGTATATAGGCTTATCACTAAGTTTTACTGCTCTGGCTAAAGACACCATACTATTAGAAAAGTTGGAGAAATATTCCCGTTGTTTTTTGAGGTCCTTTGTTTGAGAGATCATCCCTGCCTGCTCTATTAAAGATTTGAAATTGCCTCCTGAAATTGGCCTGGAACCAATATCGTTTGCTGCTTTTACAAAAGTTTCGGCCTTTAATGAGGCGGTATTTGGATTACCTGCTACCAATGCATCTTTGATATCATAATAAAGAGAGAGTAGTTGGCGTACTTGAGCCTGGTTTGAACTATCCTGGGCGAATGTATGTTGCGTAAAAGAAGTTGCGAGTAGAACAACTATAAAATAGATTTTTTTCATTGTTTGAATGATTTAATGTTAAGACAATAACGACGAGCATAGGCATATACGCCAATGCAAAACAACATCGAAAAACATAAAATCAAATCTGGAATGACTGTATAGCGATGCGAATGTCCGGAATTGGAGGATGGTGACTGCGGACAAAGTATTTAATGTTTGGTGATCCCTGGGAAAGAAAAAAAACATCAATATTATAAAATGTAGAAACAAATACAGTAAAAAAGACCGGATGCATTATGCTCACAGGATATATGACTAATTTATCCAATTGTTCAAATTGTATCACCTTAACTTTGCAGCAATTATCATTTTCATCTTTGACTTTTTTATCATTGCCTGCTTCATCTTTCTGAACCAATTCATCAGACTTATGATTACCAGTTTTCTCCTTATGAATATGTTTTTTGTCGTTAGCATGTTCATGAACAAAAGTCTCTGGAATTATTTTATTGTGCTGATGTGATTTGTCCTTACTATTTGCGCTGTTTTTTTCCTGGTGAATATGTTTTTTATCATTGTCACGTACATGAATCACAGGCTCGGGAGCTTTTTCATTAGAATGATGCCTGGAGTTGAAACCCATATCAAGTCCCATAGAGCAGGCAAAGCCTACTAATGTATTCGTAGCGAATACAATGAGCAAAAATGCGGCTTTTAGTCTTATGGGAAAGTTTTTAACCACCAGGTGCAAAAATATTAATAATTATGAATTAGTGTCAAACAATTAAGATATACTTGAATTTCAAGTGTAAAGGTACGTTTAGTTAAAACAATTAAAGCCAGGTAAATACTTGCCCCGCTTTATAATAATCGTGTTAAGCTACTTTTTCCGCCTTATAACCAGCCATTTTAACAGCATCAATCACATTATCTTCATTTAACTCCTCTGTAGCCACAGTAAGTATTTTAGCTGAATTTTGAGTATCCACTTTCCAATTTGATGCTCCAGCTAGTTCGTTTAATAAAGGCGTAACTTTTGCAATACAAGCATCGCACATTATATTCGTTTTTAATTCTATATTTTTCATGATCTGTATTTCTATTGCAAAGTTACTCCGTCGAGCGCCCTTTCCTGTTACACAATTATGGATTTGATTTACATCTTATTGGTCTATACGCTTTTTGATTTTAGCCGCAGGCTGTTTGTCACGACTGAAATTACATAAACTTTTTCGATCGTAATTCCTTCTACTTCTGAAAACAGGCTGCTTAAAAAGGAATAATCTTTATGAATTGATTTAAAAAGTATATTAGAAAAGGTGTAATGCCTCTCCTGATCGCTATGATGAACTTCATTTATTACAATGTTATTGATCTTTTCAATTAATTGTTATTTGGTGTTATCCAGCAATTTAAAGCCCAAAGCGGACAAGTTTTAGCAAGCTGGTCGAACTTTTCCTTCCGCAGATTATCATCTTTCTCTACCTCACCTAAAACAATATTATGGCAGGGTAAGTTTAATTTTTCCAGCTCCTGTTTTACTGCAAGTATGCGGCGATTGCATTCAATGTTTTTTATATAGAGATGTATATGTCTAATTGATTAATTGTAGTTACCGGTGAAAATATTATGTTGATACTTTATTACCCTTCCATTTCAGTATATAGATTTGTATTTCAACCGATGGTTGACTACCATATTTTTCCGCTAACAATTTCAAATTTATTTCTTATATAGTTTAAGTACAGTTCATACATCATTTCTTACGATTGATTGCAGTAACACTCGCATTTGCTTTTACTTAACAACATCTTTGCCTTATAAAATTCAAAATAAAAAATAAAAGGTTATGAAAAAAACTGGGATGCTTTTTTTAGTTTTTGCAATACTCGCTACTTCCTGTACAAAGGAAAACAGAGTGGCTATAGCCCAACTAAGTTGAATGTAATAAAACATGATGCCATTACGGAAATTGTATTGACAGAATTTGTTTACAAAACCCAGTCATAAGACATTTTTAAACTTACCTATCCAACTTCGTAAGGTTAAATAGGATAAGTTTAGATTTGAATATATAAATATTTAAATTGAAAAACATAAAATTTACAGCTGTTAAAATGAATTAATACTTAACTATTATGAGAACTGAAAAATATATTGCAATTCTAATGGCGGATCTTTCAGGATATACAGCCATGACGGAAGTTCATGGTCCATCCCAGGCGATGTGTATTGTAGATAAATTTGTTGGCCTTGCTAAAAAATCGTTATTCGGAAAAAGTAGATTATTTGAAAGAATTGGTGACCAGGTAGTAATTATATCAGAAAATGCAGACGACCTTGCGAGAACAGCTGTTACCTTAAATAATATTGCGCAGAAAGAACCATATTTCTTACCGGTACATTCAGGGATGCATTATGGCTCTGTACTTGAGCAACATGGTAGAATCTATGGCTCTACAATCAACATAGCAGCGCGGATAGCATCCGAGGCCAGGAACGGAAGTATGCTTGCATCTTTTGATTTCATATCCGCTCTTACCTATCCAAAGGCTTTTCAGTATGAAATGTATGGAATACCTCATTTTAAGAATGTTTTAAACCCCACAACGCTTTTTAAAATTATTCCGGCAACTACTACCCTTAGTCCTGTTTTTTCTATCGATCCAGTTTGTCACATGCAGTTACGGGAAAATGAGAAGGGTTATAATTTTAGGGTGGATGGAAAAAGATATCAATTTTGTTCGCACCAATGCCTCGATTTGTTTACAGTAAATCAAGCTCACTTCCTAAAACAGGTCAACACTATTTAGAACTATTAAGAACAGTAGCAAAATTAAAAAATGTAATTATAAGGATTTTTTGAAAACCCATTTATTAAATCTCCAGGGAAGTTTGTAAAGACTGCTAATGGGGAGTATCAGTAATTAAACAAAAAATTTAGAAATACCTTTGGAAACCTGTTTTGCACCTTAGCTGTTTAATCAGATTGTTAGAAGCGAGGCGTGTATTTGCTTTTCATTTTCATAGCTGTAAATTATATGATCATCATTGAGGGCTTTAATTAATGGCAAACTACCCTTACCCAGGTTTATTCTTTTGCCATCACTTTTCAGAACGATTATATTCCCGCTTTCCGTCCAGGCATAAAAATTTTTTTCACCAATTGACTCAATGGAACAATTTCTTCTTTCACCCAGTTCTTTTTCTGGCACTCCTGGTGTGGATGCATAAATCTTTCCTTCTCTACGCCATACCGTCAGAGGAACACCACTTTTGTAAATTACCAGCCCACCACCATCCATTGGGCAACCATTTAGCTTCCAGCTTCCATTGCGGCATTTATGCCATGCAGCTTAGCTACCTATTCGGCCAGTAAGGCCGCCTTTCCTTCTTACACTTAATCATTAAGAGGGCTCTCGAAAACACTATTAGTATAGAGCTATTTCAACACGGATACTTTTCTCGAAGCTATCTTTTACTGATATACCCGCACATAATCTACCTGCATCTCTTGCGGAAAAATGGAATCGTCAACACCCATTTTACCGCCCCATCCTCCACCCACTGCAATATTTAGCAGCAGGTGAAACTGTTTATCAAACGGCCAGGCTTTATAACCGGTGCCTTCATTGTCAAAATGAAAATATTTTATTTTGTCAATAAATATCTCAATTTTATTTTCAGACCATTCAACCGCATATACATGAAATGCGATTGATAAATTTGTTATCAATAAACCTTTCGTTTTTTGTGTGCCTATTATATGATTATAAGACTCCGTGTGCACTGTCGCGAATACGGAATCGGGGTTGTATCCCACATTTTCCATAATGTCTATTTCCCCGCTTTTTGGCCAGCCTCCATAAGCCTGGTCCGTTGCCATCATCCAGATTGCCGGCCAAACTCCCCTACCACCGGGAACCTTTGCACGTACTTCTATACGGCCATATTTCCAGTTGCCTTTGTCTTTTGATATCAGTCTTGCAGAAGTATAAGCAGCGCCCTGGAAGCTTTCTTTGACAGCATTGATCGTTAATAGCCCCTTGCCTACATGGCCATTATTCATGCGCCTGCCGGTATAGAATTGCAGCTCATTGTTTCCCCATCCGCTGTTACCCGTTTCATACCCCCACTTATTGCTATCTGGCAAGCCTGAATAATTAAATTCATCTGCCCAAACCAACTTTTTAAATTGAGCAGTTGCAGTTATAGAAAAAACAATCAGGGCAAGCAGGCAAAATAGCTTCTGCATAATAATTCAATGAATGTCGTTAAAATAATAAAATGAAAATTTCGGATCGACTTCCGAAGTTTTTAAAACTTCGGAAGTCTTGAATGCGGGCTCTCCAAAATCAAGACTTTCGAAGTCTTGAAGACTTCGGAAGTCGACCAAACGCTTTGAAGTTATGCTCTAGTGTTAAGTTCAGTGTAAAATGTCGGATTAAAGGTGACAGCAAATTCATACGTGATTCCATGCTTAACTTACCATCAATACCCCGGGTTCTGATGCCCTTTTAGTGCAGGGTTCTGGCCCAGGACATTCAATGGTATTGGCAACAAGTAGTTTTTGGAAGCATCGAAAGACCATTGCGGCGCACCAGACGGAATAGCAGGTACTACCGTGTAAGTATAACCGCCAGTTCCATTGGATGTTATTTTCATACCATGCATTATACGGTTAAGGTTGGTTTCAGCCTGCTTCCATCTTAACAAATCAAAATAGCGTTTACCTTCAAACGAAAGTTCTATTCTTCTTTCCTTGCGTATCAGTGCCCGTATGGTTGCTTGTGTAGCGCCAGGATATACTGCCGTGAATGTAGGGATGCCCGCCCTTGTCCTAACTTCATCCAAAGCTTTATACACAGACGCATCAGGACCTGCCGCTTCATTTTGTGCTTCTGCATAATTAAGCAACACCTCGGCATACCGGAAATAATAATAGTTCTGCGCACTGGCTCCACCCTGGAAAATATTAACAGTGGTATCCATTCTTTTCTTGGTGCAATAACCGGTATTGCTATTGTCGCCCGCATCTGAAAGATCTATTTCATTAAGACCTGAACCAACAGCGCTTAAAAAAGTAGTACCATTGAATGTATTACCGTTATAAAGGATTGATTGCTTCAGCCTTGGTTCCCTGTTTACATAAGGGTTTTGCGGATCGTACCCGGAACCAGCATCAGTTATAGCCTTTCCATTGGCCATTGCATAATCATCTACGAGTTCCTGCGTGGGTGCAGAGCCACCCCAACTTAACCAGCTTGTGCCAACATAATTAGGCCCCTGGTATCCTATTATATTGCTTCCCTGTTTTACGGTAAGATATCCTCTATACAATATACCTTCATTGTTGTTATTACCAGTGGTAAGAAACAATTCATCATACTTGGGGTAAAGTGCGTAACCCAGTTGCATCACCTGCTTATTGGTTGCTGCAGCTGCTGCCCAACGGCTCGCATCATTGCTGGCATTATTTAAAGGACTGGCATAAAATAATTCAATCCATCCTTTAAGCGTTAATGCTGCGCCTTGTGTCATCCTACCCTTTCCGTCATTACCGTTATTTGTTTTTAATAACAATGCGGCGGCGGTAAGCTCGCTTTTTAGGAATGTAAAGGTTGAATCGAAACTTGCCCGTGCATGAAATATTGCATCTCCGTCAGTATTGCGGTTATCGGGTTTTGTAATCACAGGTACACCTCCATAAAGTATCCAGAGATTTTGATAAAAATAGGCTCTTAATACTTTGGCTTCACCCAGTCTTTTATCTTTATACACCTGTGTAAGTCCGGAGTTATTCACCCCATCAATAAACACGTTGCATTTCCTGATATTTTTATAAAGGGTCCCCCAATCAAGCCACAATGATGCGGGCGCCCAATCGTAGGTAAGGCCGGTGTTTGAATTGATATTTGCTTTGGTTCTTGCCACCTGCGAACTAATATTCCAATTAAAGCCTGTCATTAAATTATCGGTCCATGAATCGAAAGGCTCAAACACGAAATTGTTGAAATCGGGCAGGTTATTATAAATGTCATTCAGCACCAGGTCGGCCGACGATTCAGTGGAAAACGCCACATCACCGCTTACCGCACTTGCATTCTGTACATTTAAAAAATTATCCTTTTTACATCCTGTAAATATCATTGCTATTAGCAAAACCACTGATAAAAGCCCACGACCACTTTTATATATATATTTCATAACGATTATTATTGAAGTTTAAATTTAAAATTGCACTCTTAGTCCAACGGTTAACGCTTTCTGCGTTGGAAAATACCATCCTCTGCCATTGCTGATTTCCGGGTCGAAATTCTTTATAGGAGTCCAGGTAAAAATATTCTGTCCGGATACATACACTTGCACAAGGCTCATTCCCATTTTGCTGGTAAACTGTTTTGGAAGCGAGTAGCTCAGCATTCCGGTTCTTAACCGCAGGTAGGAAACACTCCTTTGCCAAAAGGTAGAAGTCTGTTGTGTGTTGGCAGAGGGAGTAGTGGTAATCCGTGGATAAGGAGCATTGACGTTGGTAGGCGTCCAGTGATCAATGGTTGTAATGACGGCGTTTTTGTTATTATCAAAGGCCAGTGCCGCACTGCTTGATAGTTGTATTTCTCGTTGGCCTGCACCCTGGAAAAGCAACGAAAAATCAAAATTCTTATAGGTTACGGTGGGTGAAAAGCCGTACACAATGGCAGGATACGTTGGATAACCCATTGCAATCTGGTCATTGAAATCAATAACACCATCTGGTTTTCCGCCAGGCCCGCTAACATCTTCATAGCGGATTTCTCCTGGTGCCAACGGGGAAAAAGTTTGTTTTGCAATGCCAGGCTTCAATACACCGGGACTTGTAAAATCAGCATCGGTAAAATAACCGACTGCCTTGTAGCCGAACGGTGTGCCCAAAGGCCTGCCCGTTTTCCGGAGATTTGGATTATCGTAGGTTGCAGGATTTTCAAATACCTCCAGTAATCTATTTTTGGCATAAGAAAAATTGCCGGAAAAACCAATGCGCAAATCTTTTGAAATTGAATATCCGCTGGAAAGGGTTACCTCAACTCCCCGGTTTAACATAGAACCTGCATTCACCTGCGAAATACCTATGCCATATTCAACGGGCACTGTTACGTTGGGATACACAAGCATGTTCACTCTTTTTTCGTGAAAATAATCTGCCTCAATACCCAGTAGGCCGTTAAATAATCTTGCTTCAAAACCTACATCTGTTTTGTTGGCTCTCTCCCAGGTAATATTTGGATTTGGCTCCTGGTTTTCATATAAACCCTGGCTTTGTGCACCATTTAAAATACTTGAATTGCCGTACAGGGTAAGTCCGGACAAGTACTGAAAGGGTGCACCTGCCAGGTTACCTGATTGACCATAGGAACCTCTTATTTTTAATTCATTTACCCATGTTATATCGTTCATAAACTCCTCTTGCGAAACCCTCCAGGCGGCTGAGAACGCGGGGAAAAATCCGAAGCGATGGCCCGGAGCAAAGTAATAGTGGCCGTCATAGCGTCCTGAAGCTTCCAGCAAATATTTATTGTCAAAGGCATATGTTACCCTGTACACCAAAGACCGCTGCTTGAGCGCCTGGGAGTTACCATTGTTATCAATATCAGACACGCCGGTACCGCCAGCAAACAGTTCGGGGATGGGCAGGTTATAATTATTTCTGCTGGCCCTGAAACTGAGCGATTTTGTATTTCTAGATTCAAGCACCACTAAGCCTGTTACAGCGCTTTTACCAAAAGTGTTGGCATAGTTTATATAGCCCTGGTAGGTAAACGCCTGGGTTTGGTGATATTCTTCAAAAAAGGAAGGAAGCGTTGTTGGCGGAACTTTATTATAGACATATGGGTGTTTGGTGGTATCTACATTATAATAGGGGTAAGCACTGAACCACCCCTGCGTTAGGCTTGCTATGCCGGTATTGGTTGTGTTGTATGGGTCAAAAGGATTAAAGTCGTAAGAACCTACAAATTTTACGCTCAGGCCTTTCAGTGGTAGTTTCTGCTCAATAGAAAACTGTGTGAGCATGGTATTACCTGTAATAGTCTGGCGGCTTGGATTATCGTAAAATGAGGCGTAGGTATTTGTATGAAGACCATTACTAAATAAAAGGGGGGTATTGAGGGAAACGGTGTTGATCAGGTTTTCAAAAAGCCTCTGCTGGCTGTATCCTGCGCCACTAAGATCCCTTTTTTCAACACGACCATTGAGGCTAAGGCTTACCTCTGTAGTTTTTGTTGCCTGGGCCTGCATATTGGCAGATAGATTGTAACGTTGGTATTTTATACCGGGAAACATACCTTCCTGGTTAAAGTAACCCAATCCCATCGAATATTTTATAGTTTCCGAGCCACCACTAAGGGATAGATTATGACTTGTCTGAAGGGTATTTCTAAGAATGATGTCTCCTACCGGGTCGATATTTGGATGACCGTCAGGGTCAGAACCATCCCTGTATTTTTGGAGGTCTGCCGCAGAATATGGCATCGTAGTAGAACCTGAATTAGCGGCTGCTTCGTTTTTCATAGAAGCATATTGATACGCATTTGCAAACCTGGTGATGATTGTCGGGTTTTGTATACCCACATACCCATCGTACCCAAATGTTGGTTTGCCAGCTTTGCCTTTTTTGGTGGTAACAAGTATTACACCATTGGCGCCACCCATACCATAAGGCGCTACCGCGGCCGCATCTTTTAAAACAGTAATGGATTCAACATCCGAAGGGTTAAGCTGGCTGTAATTTCTTGGCACACCGTCAACAATAAACAGCGGCGTGGAATTACCATTGGTGCCGATACCACGGATCATTATCTTGGCGGCATCATTACCTGCCTGTCCGCCAGCCTGGGAAAACAGTACGCCTGTAGCACGGCCACCCAGTGCATTGGAGAGATCGCTGACGGGCTGACGTTCAATATCCGAACCTTTAATAGTGGATACAGATGCCGTAACGGAGGTCTTTTTCTGTGTAGCATATCCAACCACCACTACTTCATCAAGCCGCGGATCCCCGGTTTCGAGTTCAAAGTTCAGCATTCCTGCCTTTGTAACAGCCCTTTCAAGGGTAGTCATTCCGGCATAACTAACTACCAGGATGCTCCCACTTTTTGGAGCAGTAATGGTGAAATTGCCGTCTGCATCGCTAACAGAGGTTCCGCCTCCACCTTTAATAGTTACCGTTGCGCCTGCAAGGGGCTCATTTGTTGATTTGTTGGCAACCTTACCTGTAACCTGGATTGATTGACAAAAAGCATGGAGGAAAAAACATTGGAGAAGGATAACCGCGCATAGCGTCAGTGCAAGTTTCATTTTCATAAGCAATTATTTAAATGGCAATCTTGAAGAATTGGTTTTAATTATTATATAAATCTATGCTAAAAACAATACAAGCATAAAAATGGCACTACATCAATACTACATCAAGGCACTAAAACTGCTCAACTTGCTGCGTCACTGCTATAACGAAAAATAAAAGGAGCTGTATTGTATAAAGTTTTTCGGTGTATGAAAAAAAACGGATACTTTTTGCAGGCCTGGTGTTCCATTACATAAGCTGGGGACAGAATACCATTGCCCTGCCAGAAATCATTAATTATTCCAAACAGACCTATAAAGCCGGAATCCAAAACGGGGATATTTGCCAGGGCAAAAATGGCATAATGTACTTTGCCAACAATGAGGGACTTCTAAGTTTTGACAGCACTTATCAGAATATTTATCCCTTACCCGACAAAACAATTGGGCGCTCAGTAGCCATTGCTACAGACAATAAAATATATGTCGGCGGACAGAACGAAATATCCTTTTTCACTCCCAATAATTTAGGCGATCTTGAATATCATACCTTAAAACCCCTGATCCCCACAAAAAACTGCTCATTTTCTGATGTGTGTAACTCAAACATAACTAAAAAAGGATGACTGTTTACAGTTCACCCTTCATTATTTTTGTCGGACGATAGTGAAAATCTTTAATGTTATTTAAACGTTATTAATTAATTGGATTATCTCAAACTATAAATTATGAAATTGGCTATACCATTTTGCTTTACGCTCTATATTTTGCTTTCCGGAGTTCCCTTAATTGCTCAGAAAACAGACTTAGCTACGGATGCAGCGAAAGCAATGCTTAATGCGACTCATTATATGGTTGAAAAAGTGAGCACCAATGGTGGCTATGTTGGAACGTATCTTCCGGATCTTTCCCGAAGATGGGGAGAATTGGAATTTTATAAAACTCAAATTCAGGTTCAAAGTGATGGCGTTGTCTCTATGGGGAATATATTTATGGATGCCTACGTTGCTACTGGTGAGGAATA
Source organism: Chitinophagaceae bacterium (assembly GCA_039921525.1). Taxonomy (GTDB): domain Bacteria; phylum Bacteroidota; class Bacteroidia; order Chitinophagales; family Chitinophagaceae; genus JADCRZ01. Next base: position 16,125 of record JBDSBP010000395.1, read on the forward strand.
TTATTATAAGGCTGCTGAAAAAGCTGCAAAAGCATTAATATGGGGGCAGCTTACTTGTGGAGGATGGAATTATATGATAGACTTTGCAGGCGATCGTTCATTGAAAGACTGGTACAATACCATCGGCAAGAATGCCTGGGGATTTGAAGAATTTAATCACTATTACGGCAACGCTACTTTAGATGACGTTACAACTTCTGATGCAGCTAAATTTTTATTGAGAATATATTTGCAGAAGCTTGACTTTATTTATAAACCAGCCATTGATAGAGCCATCACATTTGTTCTTGAAAGCCAATATCCGCTGGGTGGATGGCCACAACGCTATCCACTTAAACACGATTTTCCTCATGGTTTCGATGATGACTATACCTCTTTTTATACATTTAATGATGATGTGATTTGGGGAAATATTGACTTTCTTATTCAATGTTATGTTACCCTTGGCGATGAGCGTCTTTTAGATCCAGTACGGCGGGGAATGAACTTTTATTTAATCACGCAACAAGGGAATCCTTATGGTGGATGGGGTCAACAATATAATATGGATTTAATGCCTGCTCATGCAAGATCGTATGAACCTCCGGCTCTATTACCATCATTTACTTATGA
>JBDSBP010000396.1:0-8698 GCA_039921525.1 Chitinophagaceae bacterium
TTATTTACACGGGTGATATCGGCGCCGCTGATCGAAACCTCATACCTCACACCTGATACCTCATACCTGATATTTATGACGAGAATTTATTTTGATAACGCGGCTACTACATCGCTGGACCCGGAAGTACTGGAGGCCATGATGCCCTATTTAACAGAAAAATTTGGGAATCCTTCATCCATTTATTCTTATGGCCGCGAAAGCCGGCTTGCTATAGAAACCGCCAGGAAATCGGTAGCTAAAATTTTGCACGCACATCCGGCTGAAATTTTTTTTACATCCGGCGGCACAGAGAGTAGCAATACGGCCATTTGGGCTTCTGTTAAAGATCTTGGGTGTAAACATATTATAAGTTCGCCTCTGGAACATCATGCCACCCTGCATGCTGTGGAGAATCTTTATCATAATGGTGAAGTGGCGTTAAGCTCCGTTAAAATATTACCGGATGGTCATCTTGATTTGGATGATCTTGAAAGATTGTTAGCTGCCATCCCGGAAAAATGTCTTGTAACACTGATGCACGCTAATAATGAAATAGGCAACCTGCTTGATTTGAATGTGGCAGGAAACATATGCAAAAAGTATGGAGCTGTATTTCATTCCGATACCGTGCAAACAGTGGGGCATTATCCTTTTGATCTTAAAAACACTCCCGTTCATTTTATTACCGGTGCCAGTCATAAATTTCATGGACCCAAAGGAGTGGGCCTGTTATACATTAACGAAAATGTAAAAATAAAACCGCTTGTTCATGGTGGAGCACAGGAACGTAACATGCGCGCAGGAACGGAAAACCTGTATGGTATTGTAGGATTTGCCAGGGCCCTGGAAAAAGCCACCACTAATTATGAAGCTGATAGTGAATATATAAAGTCACTGAAGTTTTATATGGCAGAGCAGTTACAAAATAAATTACCAGGTATTACTTTTAATGGAGATACTTTTGGCCTAAGCCTTTATTCAGTATTAAATGTTTCTTTTCCAAAAACAGAAAAATCGGAAATGATGCTTTTTAATCTGGACATTCATCATATCTGTGCTTCGGGCGGAAGTGCCTGTACCAGTGGCGCAGACCAGGGGTCGCATGTTATACGCGCTTTTAATAATAATCCGAATAAAGTAGCTGTTCGTTTCTCATTCTGTAAAAACAATACAAAAGAAGAAATTGATGAAGTGGTAAACAAGCTGATGCATATGATATAATACTACCTTCGTAAAAAGATAAAAGCCCAATAAAACGGGCTTTTATCTTTATGAGATGTAATTATCTGTTTAAAATTCTATTTGTCCCCTTATTTCCCCACCCGGGTTCTTTTTAGTATGAATATTCAAATAATACTTTCCCAGCAAGAGGCTGTCTTCCTTAATAGCAATACCATCAACTGTAAAGGTTCCTGCATAGTTACCGGTTAAGGCGCCTTTATTTGCAACCGTAAAGGGAACTACCACGTTGGCATTAGTGACGGTCGAAGCTGTACCATGAATGTGTGATCCGGTTATTGAATCAGATAATGCATTCCAGCTGACCTTGTACGTTAATAGACGTGTAGTTTTATCATATGACACATCCATTGTTCCTGTAGCATTGCTAGTGGTGACAGCAGGAACTTCCTTCGAGGTATTAACAATTATTCCTGTTTTGCTATACATAGTGGTAACAGGATCGTCATCTTTTTTGCAGGCAGAAAAAATAGCAACACAAACCAATACTGGAAATACCAGTTTTTTCATAAATTTCATAGAGTCAATTTTTAAATGTGTAGAACAATCGTAATATACAATAGTCCGGAAGATATAACATCAGTATCCCCATTCAAAACCTGTGCCCTTATTCAATGAATTTCAATTCTATATGTTAAATAAATTAATGCGTTCTCTTCATGACTTAATGGGTAAGGGTTTGCCCGTAGTTAAAATAATCGAACCTCAAGGTGGGAATTATTTAGTATAACGGTAATGCATAGAGTTTTATTTGAAACGAACAAGCGGTGGGGAAGTATGGATGAAGCGCTTCTAAAAATGCAGACCGGGTTTTAATTATTTATTTTTAAATTTTATTTCACCCTGCTCTTAACCTCCTGCAGTTTCAGCAATGCCTCAACGGGGGTTAAGCGATTAATATCAATATCTTCCAGCAATTTCCTGATCTCATCGAATGTTTGCGAGTGTGTGTCAAAAATTGAAAGTTGAAGGTGTGGGGCAGCTAATTTTTTTACCTGATCTCCCAGGTTTTCGTCCACATGCTTTTTTTCCAGTTGTTTTAAAATTTCGTTTGCTCTTTCAACAAGAGACGGCGGCATGCCCGCCATCTTTGCTACATGAATTCCGAAGCTATGGGTGCTTCCACCCGGGGCAAGCTTGCGTAAAAAAATAATTTTATTTCCAACTTCCTTATTAGTAATGTGATAGTTTTTTACCCTCGGGAATTTATTTTCCAGTTCATTTAATTCATGATAATGAGTTGCAAATAATGTTTTGGGAGCGTGAATACTTTTGTAAAGAAATTCAACGATGCTCCATGCAATGGAAATGCCGTCATACGTAGAAGTGCCTCTGCCAATTTCATCCAGCAACACCAGGCTGCGATCTGTCAGGTTGTTGATGATACTTGCGGTTTCGTTCATCTCAACCATAAAAGTGCTTTCACCACCACTGAGGTTATCATTGGCGCCAACACGCGTAAAGATTTTATCGGTTAAGGGTATCATTGCTTCATCGGCAGGTACAAAACTACCTGCATGTGCCATCAAGGTGATCAGAGCTACCTGTCTCAATAATGCGCTTTTACCACTCATATTGGGCCCGGTAAGAATAATGATCTGCTGCGAAGATTTATTTAGTTCTATATCATTGGTAATATAAGTTTCACTTACCGGCAGGTTTCTTTCTATCACCGGGTGTCGGCCGCCCTTCAATACCAGTTCATCTTCTTCATGCAGTTGCGGTCGCTTGTAATTAAACCGGATAGCGTTATTGGCAAAACAAAGGAGGCAATCGATAACGGCGAGAGTATTTCCATTTATCTGAATGGGAGCCAGGTAATCCTGTAATTCATTTAGCAGAGCTTCATATAGCCTAATTTCCATTTCCAGGATTTTATCTTCAGCCCCCATTATCTTTTCTTCATATTCCTTCAATTCCGGGGTAATATATCGTTCTGCATTTGTTAATGTTTGTTTTCTTATCCAGGTGGCAGGAACTTTGTTTTTATGGGTATTGGTTACTTCGAGGTAGTAACCGAACACGTTATTAAAGGCGATTTTGAGGGAAGGAATACCTGTGGCATCCGCTTCTTTTTGTTGTAACCTGATCAGGTATTCTTTTCCGCTGGAGGAGATCATTCTTAAATCATCCAGATCCGGGTGCACACCTTTCGCGATCATACCTCCCCTGGAAGCGGTTGCAGGTGGGTTTTCAATAATTTCTTTAGCAATTTTTTCTGCAATATAATGGCAGGGGTTTAAAGTATCTCCCAACCTTTTAAGGTATTCATTACCGCAAACCGAAGCTATCCCGCGAATGCTTTCTACCTGCTGTAATCCACGACTGAGTTGTATAACTTCGCGGGGAGAAATTTTCTTGAGTGGAATTTTACTTACCAGTCTTTCAACATCTCCACATTGTTTTATGTGTTGGGCTATCTTGTTTCTATTATCAACCTCTTTAATAAAGTATTCTACCAAATCAAGCCGTTCGTTGATCTTAATAATATCTTTGAGTGGAAACACCACCCATCGTTTCAATAACCGCGCTCCCATAGGAGAAACGGTATTGTCAAGAACTTTTAACAGGGTTCTTCCCTCATCCTGCCCGCTTCCCAGGAGTTCCAGGTTACGGATGGTGAACCGGTCCATCCACAAAAAATCTTCCTTATCAATCCGCTGCATGCTAACAATATGTTGCAGGTTGGGATGTTCGTTGTCTTTAAGATAATGCAGAATGGCGCCGGCAGCGGTGAGACCGGCTGTTAACGTTTCTACTCCATACCCCTTTAATGAATGGGTCTGGAAATGTTTTAATAAAATTTCTTCGGCATAAACATCCTGGTAAATCCATTCGTCGAGGGTGTATGTGTAAAATTTATTTCCAAAAATTTCCTTGAACTGTTTCTGGCGATGGCGTTGAAAGATAACTTCCGCCGGTTTAAAACTCTGTAATAATTTATCTGCATATTCCCTGTCGCCTTCTGCTATAAGAAATTCTCCGGTGGATATGTCCAGGAAAGCGATTCCGAATAATTGTTCCGTTTGAAAATGAATACTTCCCAGGAAGTTATTTGAGTTTCGCTCCAGCAATTTATCATTGGTAGTTGTACCAGGAGTAATCATTTCCGTAACACCCCGTTTAACGATGCCTACGGCTAGTTTAGGGTCCTCGAGTTGATCACACACAGCCACCCGATGTCCTGCTTTTACCAGTTTATGAAGATAGGTGTCCAGAGCATGATGAGGAAAGCCGGCAAGTTCGGTAGATACTGCGGCACCATTGTTTCTTTTTGTAAGCGTAATACCCAACACCTGGGAAGCGCGAACAGCATCCTCGCCAAAAGTTTCATAAAAATCGCCCACCCGGAACAATAGCAGGGCATCAGGGTATTTGATTTTTATTGCCCTGTGCTGTTGCATCATGGGCGTATCGCCATTACTCTTTGACATGGCGCAAAAATAAGGTTTTGGAAATTGCTATAACTGGTGATTACACTGTTTGATAAGCCTTCAGCTATCAGCCGTCAGCTATCGGCCGTCAGCTAACAGCTAAAACCAAAAGAATTTAAAAACTGATAGCTGATAGCTGAAGGCTGATAGCTATTCTCATAGCTCATACCTCAAACCTCTAAGGTATCTTTGCCGTATGCGAAAACTGAGCATGGATGAATTAAACCGTAAATCGGTAGAAGATTTTCATAATTCTGAAAAGCAGCCTATTATTGTGATACTGGATAATATACGCAGCATGCATAATGTGGGCAGTGTATTTCGCACCGCTGATGCGTTTTTGCTGGAGGCTATTTATTTATGTGGGTATACACCAAAACCCCCGCACCGGGATATTAATAAAACCGCCCTCGGGGCAACAGAAACGGTAACCTGGAAATATTATTCTGCAACCACTGAGGCGATTCTCTTGTTAAAGGAAGATGGATACAGAGTGTATGCCATTGAACAGGCTGAAAAAAGTGTGTTACTGCAGAATTTTACCATTGCCCATTCAGGAAAGCTAGCCGTTGTTTTCGGAAACGAAGTGGAAGGAGTGGGACTGGAAGCCTTAAAATTATGTGATGGCTGTATTGAAATTCCCCAGTTAGGCATGAAGCATTCATTGAATATATCAGTGGCAGCCGGAATTATTTTATGGGAGCTTGTAAGTAACAGGATATGGAAGAATTAACGATTTTTAAAATTAAACCATCAAACGGGTGACTACAATCAAAAGTTATTTTTCACTGGTAAAGTTCTCTCATACTATTTTTGCCATGCCATTTGCCATGATAGGATTTTTCCTGGGTATAAGTAATGCCTCCAGGGAAATCTCGCTTAATATGCATAAGGGCTGGCGGGTGCTGGATAAGGGGGGAAGATACCAGTATCTTGTTTTATTCATCCTGGTGGTATTGTGCATGATATTCGCACGCAGCGCGGCGATGGCTTTTAATCGGTGGCTGGATAAAAACGTTGATGCTCTTAATCCCCGTACGGCTCTTCGGGAAATCCCCGCAGGGATTATTTCCGCCAATAAAGCTATTTTATTCGTGATTTTTAATTGTGTTGCATTTGTAATTTGTGCAGGGTTAATTAATTCCCTTTGTTTTTATTTATCTTTCGTGGCTTTATTAGTGGTGTTGGGGTACAGTTATACAAAAAGGTTTACTCCGCTGTGCCATCTTATATTAGGACTAGGCTTATCCCTTGCCCCGATAGGAGCTTACCTCGCGATTACTGGTCAGTTTGCAGTACTGCCCCTTCTTTTTTCCTTTGCTGTAATATTCTGGGTATCCGGCTTCGATATAATATACGCCTTACAGGATATAGATTTTGATCGCTCCCAGCAGTTGCATTCAATGCCTGCCTGGCTGGGCAAAACAAAAGCCCTGAGAATTTCTGAAGGCTTACACCTGCTAAGTGCGGCATGTGTAGTTTACGCCGGCGTGTGCGGCAAATTTCATATTTGGTATTGGCTGGGCATCGCCATTTTTATAGGTATGCTTATTTACCAGCATTCCATTGTAAAGCCAAATGATTTAAGAAAAATTAATATCGCGTTTATGACAGCCAATGGCATTGCCAGTGTAGTTTTTGCCTCATTTGTGATTGCAGACCTGGTGCTTGCCTGAGCATCGCCATCCGTCACCATGCTGCCAGGCAACTATTAGACGGCGTGATTGGTTATACAAATTGAGATTTCACTGTTAAATAAAATTATTTGTCTAGAATTATTGCTATAGATTATGGCCTTAAACGCACCGGTTTAGCAGTTACCGATCCTTTTAAAATTATAGCCACCGGCTTAACTGCCATTGAATCAAAACTACTTATCCCTTTCCTTAAAAATTATTTTTTGCAGGAGTCGGTTGAGCTAATCATTATCGGTGAACCTAAAAACCTGGATGATTCGGATACACATGCTACTCCATTGGTTGTTCAATGTGTTCAAGAACTGGTAAAAAATTTCCCGGCGATACCCGTTATGAAAGTGGATGAGCGGTTTACTTCTAAAATGGCGGTGCAGAGTATGGTGCAAAGCGGGATGAAAAAGAAAGATCGCAGGAACAAAGCCCTGGTAGATGAAATTGCAGCCACAATATTACTGCAGGAATACCTGCAACATCACGTTATATAAGAATTTGCGTGAAAGAATTATGGAATACATAAGCTAAATTTGCACATTTAAATTGTCAATATGTTTACCGAGCAGGTAGGAATATATTGCAGTGTTTATTAATATGATTTTACCAATAGTTGCATACGGACACCCGGTTTTAAGAAAAGTAGCAGTAGACATTACGCCCGACTACCCGGATCTGCCCAAGCTGATAGAGGATATGTGGGAAACCATGTATTATAGTAATGGTGTAGGATTGGCGGCACCGCAGATCAACCGCAGCATTCGTGTGTTTGTTATGGATAGTGCGCAGATATTTGAAAATATGAAGGATGATGAAGAAAACGAAGACTATCCCGATGATCCGGGAATCAAAAAAGTTTTCATTAATCCACATATTATTAAGTTGGACGGGGAAGAATGGTGTTATAATGAAGGCTGCCTGAGCATTCCAAAGATCCGTGAAGATGTGTACCGCGCCGAAGAAGTGACGCTCAAATATGTGGATGAAAATTTTCAGCCAATGGAATTAAACACCGATGGTTTAACCGCACGAGTGATCCTGCATGAATATGATCATATAGAAGGAAGGTTGTTTATAGATCATATAAAACCTTTGAAACGAAAATTACTTCGAAGGAAGCTGGATGATATTTCAAAGGGTAAGATAAAGGTCGATTACCGTATGCTTTTTCCCAAATAGTCGACTGCCAAACCGGTAATTCAAGCCAATCTTGAAATGAAACTATTCCTATCCCTGCCTATATTCTGTTTATTCGGAAACGTATTCTTGCTTTTACCCTCTTTAGCTATTTCACAGGATAGTTCCATAACTATATCGCGAAAGGTTATTACACTCACGGAAGTAGTTGTTCGAAATAACCTGAATGTCGCCGGGTTTATTGATCGCGTTCAAAAAGATACCAGTTTTTACAAAGCATTCAAAAACTTGCGGATATTAGGGTACACCGCCTTAAATGATATCCGGATGATAGATAAAAAAGGTAATATACAGGCCTCTCTGCAGAGTAAAACGATACAATCTGTACATAATGGTTGCAGAAGTATGGAAACCTTTGACGAAAAGGCAACAGGAAATATCTATGATAAAAAAAAGAATTGGAACTATTATACGGCGGAACTTTATGCAGGATTATTTTTCACTAACGATACGGTGTGTAATGAAAATAATATCGTTAAAGGAGATGCCATGAGCGCCAAAGGAAAATCGGGTATTCAAAAACACAAAGAACAACTGAAAATGTTGATGTTTAGTCCGGGTTCCAAAATACCGGGCATTCCTTTCATAGGTAATAAAGTGGCAATTTTCGAGGAGGAGGAGTCGACATATTATGATTTCATAATTGATATGGAAAATTACCAGGGTCAAAATTGTTATTTGTTCACAATAAAAGCAAGGGAGGATCTAAAAGAATCCGAGAAAGATAATATTGTAATCAATAAAATAACTACCTGGTTTAATAGCCAGACTATGGAAATTGTCGCCCGTAATTATGATCTGAGTTATAAAGCAGGATTATACGATTTTGATGTACATATGCAGGTAGAAATGGACAAAGTCGACGAATATCTGGTGCCCAAACTCATCCGTTATTCAGGAAACTGGCATGCGATATTTAAAAAGAGAGAGAATGGAGTGTTTACGGCAACACTTTTTGATTTCAGGAAATAGGTATGAGGTATGAGGTGTGAGGTATGAGGTGTGAGGTGTGAGTTTTCGATCAGCTGCGCCGATATCACCCGTGTAAATAACATTTTTGATGCGCGGCGTTTGTAGGGGCAGGGCTTGCCCCCGCCCTGTTACACCGGATACGTGTGGTATTTTGTCGACGTCTCCCATAAATATACTGTCAGTTTC
>JBDSBP010000397.1:0-3543 GCA_039921525.1 Chitinophagaceae bacterium
GTGATCGGCGCTTTAATAGTTGTCTTTCTATGCCTGCCTTTAATTAATCAACTACTGGATGTTCATATTTCGACTGCTATTTTGTTCAATGTAAAATTTATATTCTTTATCCTGTTGGTCTTTTTGCTGGTGACGATTTTGTCTGGCTTTTATCCTGCGATAGTCTTGTCGGGATTTAGGTCAATTAATGTTTTAAAGAGTAATGCTAATGCCAATAAATACAATGGCATTTCTTTAAGGAGAGCATTGGTTGTTTTGCAATTTGTAATCGCACAATCTTTAATCATTGGCACGTTAGTGGTTGCTTCGCAAATGGACTATTTCAGTAAGGCAAACCTTGGATTTAATAAGACAGCCATAGTTAATGCCGGTGTCCCCGGTGATAGCCTAAGCCGTACAAAAGTTGATTTTCTTAAAAATGAATTAATGAAAATCAGGGGAGTTGAAAATGTGAGCTTCAGCACTTTCTCACCCACCTCAAGTAATGGCTTTTGGGCTACTGATTTAAGGCTGCCTGAAAACACGAGCAAAACGCCCGACATGATCATCGGTATGAAACCCGCCGATACATCATTTTTCAAGCTTTACGATCTCAAGATTGTTGCCGGGCGTATCTATTACCCTTCTGACACCATGCGTGAATTTGTTGTAAACGAAACGGTGGTGAGAAAGCTTGGTATTGCCAAGGCGAAGGATGCTATAGGCAAAATGATAATTGTAAACGGACAAACTTTGCCGATAGTCGGCGTGGTAAAAGACTTTAATGTTGCTTCTTTGCGTGATCCAATTGACCCGATTGTACTCACAACTATAAAAAGAGCTTATGGAATGGCCAATATTAAAATCAATTTGAAAGAAGCAAAACCCGTGCTTGCTTCATTGCAGCAAACATGGAACAAATATTTTCCGGATTATGTTTTTGAATACGGTTTCCTCGATCAGGCAATAGCCAGTTTTTATGCGCAGGAAAACAGGTTGTCCGACCTATACAAAATATTTTCAGGTATCGCCATCTTTATTTCCTGTCTTGGTTTATACGGTTTAATTTCCTTTATGGCGGTGCAAAGAAGAAAGGAGATCGGCATACGTAAAGTATTGGGTGCACCGGTTCGCGATATTGTTATCATGTTATCGAAAGAGTTTACGATACTTATCGCAACTGCTTTTCTTATAGCAGGACCAATTGCCTGGTATTTTATGCATCATTGGCTGGAGCAATACACCTATCGCATTCCGGTAAGAGCTACATTTTTTGTGCTTACTATTTTGTGCTCATTGATTATCGCGTGGATAACAGCAGGCTATACAACTATTAAAGCAGCCTTTGCGAATCCTGTTGACTCCTTGCGAACGGAGTGAATAAAACGAGTCGCAATCTTTATCTTTCTTTCGCGGGTAAGAATTTTAAGAACAGGGTAAGGCGAAAAGGTTTTAGTTCTTAGAAATTATAAAATGTAAAACAAGATACCTATGATTAGAAAATATATGAATACGATCCTTTATCAGCAAAATGTTTTTGAGCGACTCGTGCCTGCATTTTTTATTTGTCTTAATCTTTTCAGTCAGGGGGTGCATAGCCAGACTGGCTTCCCTGCGGGTAGTAATAAAAAAGCATTAGAGGAGACCACAATGAAAAGTGATCACAGATTAGTAAAACTGCGCTTAATCCACAATATACCTGGATGAAAATAAGTTAATTACTTTCACGTTAGGCATCTAAGTCAACTTCATCCAAAGGATTAATGACGCCATCGTCTGGTTCTTCTTCAAATCGGCTGTAAAAAGAATTGATAACCAGGCATTGCATACCTTCCTGACTGGAATTAACATCCTTGTCAGATACTCATTCTCGTAGCTTTACTTTGTATGCCAATTTTACTTCGTCCTTTTCCATTTTTTATAATAGGAATTTATAGTGATAACCTTATTCATCGCCAACCAAGTGCGGGGGCAACATGCTCTAAAATAGCAGATAGCAAATGGATATTATAATCAACGCCCAACGTATTTGGTATGGTTAGGAGCAACGTATCCGCTTCTTTTATCGCTTCGTCCTGGGCCAGTTCTTTGATAAGCTGATCGGGTTCGGCTGCATAGCTCTTTCCGAAGACCGCCCGTTTATCAGCTTCAATGTAACCAAAGCTATCTGCTCCTTTTCCTTGCTGTCCGAAGTAATACCTGTCCTGCTCAGTTACCAGTGCAATAATGGAGCGACTTACCGAAACTCGCGGCTCCCTCCGGTGCCCGGCTTTTTTCCAGGCGTCTTTATACAACCTAATCTGTTCCGCCTGCTGGATATGGAAAGGTTTGCCGCTTTCATCAAATTTCAAGGTAGAACTTTGCAGGTTCATTCCATTTTCGGCCGCCCAAACCGCAGTTGCATTGGAAGCCGCTCCCCACCATATGCGTTCCCGCAATCCGGCTGAATGCGGCTCCAGGCGTAACAAACCTGGCGGATTAGGGAACATCGGATAAGGGTTAGGCTTGGCAAATCCGGCCCCTTTTAATTTATCCAAAAATTCCAACGCCTTTTTTCGTCCCATATCTGCATCGGTTTCGCCTTTAGCAAGTTCATAACCGAAATACCGCCAACCCTCTATCACTTGCTCCGGCGAACCACGGCTGATGCCTAATTGTAAACGCCCACCTGAGATCAGGTCAGCGGCGCCGGCATCTTCTACCATATATAGCGGGTTTTCATAGCGCATGTCAATTACACCGGTTCCAATCTCAATTTTACTGGTCTTTGCCCCAACAGCCGATAGCAGCGGAAATGGTGACGCCAATTGCTGGGCAAAATGATGAACACGGAAGTAGGCACCATCCAGTCCTATTTCTTCCGCGGCCACAGCCAGATCAATTGCCTGCAGCAAAGTATCTCCTGCCGAGCGGGTTTGATAGTCGGAATTGTCAGACCAATGGCCGAATGATAAAAATCCTATTTTCTTCATTTTTTTACTCAATTATTTATAGGCAAATTTAAGTATACGGGTAATCCAATCAGGTCACGGTTTAGTAACGATAATTTTCGATGCGTTCACCGAGGACGTCGATCACCTTTTCAGGCAGCGGCGCCGCCGGTCGGTTTCCATGCTCCATCACAGACACGGTCCGCGATGATGCAGCCATCTTTTTCGATGGCATAATGATTTTCATTGGCGGTGATGCGGTAAATTCTCACGGCCTTTCCAAATTTCATTATATTCAATCGTTACCGGACACAAATGCCTGAAATAATTGATGACAAGATAAGAATAATTGAGACATCAGGAGGTAATTGGACGACCTCAATGAAAACCGAAAATTTACAATCGCCCATGAGCTATACTTTACTTAATGCGCCCGCCGGTTGTAGACAATGTGGACGGACGAAACTTTGAGTGTATGAATAGCTTTCATTAGAAGAAAATTAATGGCATCTCTCCAGTCAGACACAACAATATGGATCTTTTAATTTTCAATAGAATCGTCCGGGCCAGACCGACAATGCCTATCAGCGAAATATTCAGTTTACAACTACCCACCATTAAGCAGTGCTAACCG
>JBDSBP010000398.1:0-5781 GCA_039921525.1 Chitinophagaceae bacterium
CAAAAGTCATGAGTGCATTCGATTAACGGATGGGTGAAATTACAGCTATTTTGTTGGATTTTGACAGTTTAAAGTTGCGAAGTATGGCCATCAGCTGTCAGCAATCAGCTATCGGCTTTTATGAAAGGTGCTAACAAAGAAAAATTTTAGACAGAAAACCAGAAATACCTTTCAGAATGGTAAGCCTTTCTTAGCTGATAGCTAAAAGCTGATGGCTGATAGCTAAACTCATACCTCATTCGTCTCCGAAAATCTCCGATACGTCGCAACATATCGTTAAATATGTTTTTTCCTGAATTATGTAGTTAATTTGGCGGCATGAAGTCAGCCTGGTATTCGAAAAAATGGGTTGTTATACTGCTACATGCGGCAGCCTGGGTGCTGCTGTTTTCATTGCCTACCCTGTTGCGCCCTTCTTACAACCAGGATCAGCCGGCCCGTCATGTGTCACCTCACCCTGATCTTGCTTTCCTCGCATCATATATTATGGACATAACCTGGATGGGTATCTTCTATTTTAATGCGCTTTTTCTAATACCCCGGTTCCCATATAAAAGAAAATACTGGCATTTTGCTGGTATTCACCTGGTAATCATTGCCTGGATATTGATACAGAGTTCGCTGTTTTATAAATTACTTATCAGACCGGGAGAACACTTTGATATACGCAGGCCCATTCTATTTAATTTTTTTATTTACCTTTTCATCCTGGCTACCAGTACCGCTTACACATTAATACGCGACAAAATAAAAGCTGATAACCTGGCACAGGAAAAGGAAAATGAAAATTTGAAAACGGAATTATCATTACTGCGTTCGCAGGTTAGTCCTCATTTTATGTTTAATGTGTTAAACAATATGGTATCGCTGGCGCGAAAACAATCGGATCAACTGGAGCCGTCGTTAATTAAATTATCGTCATTGATGCGTTACATGTTATATGAAACTGATGAAGAAAAGGTTTCGCTCGAAAAAGAGATCGATTACCTGCAAAGTTATATAGACCTGCAGCAGCAACGTTTTGGCAAGAAAGTGAAAGTAACAGTCGATATGCAAACCATGAACGACCAATACCAGGTGGAGCCCATGTTGCTGATACCGTTCGTGGAAAATGCGTTCAAACATGGTACCGGTTTGATCGAAAATGCTCATATAAATATTGAGCTAAGAGCCGAAAAAAATATACTTCAATTTACGGTAAGTAATAAATTCAATCCTGTATCTGTTGAAGTAAAAGATAAAACCTCCGGGATCGGGCTAACGAATGTAACAAGGAGGCTGAATTTATTATATGGTAAAAGACATACGCTGAAGATCACCCGCGATAATAATTGTTTTGTTGTTTCACTGAAATTAAATATTGCAGAATGATACGTTGCATAGCCATTGATGATGAACCGCTGGCACTCGAACTGCTGGAAGATAATATCAGTAAGGTTCCGTATTTGGAGTTGGTGGCAAAATGCGATAACGCACTCGAAGCAATGAAGGTATTGCAGGTACAAACAGTTGACCTTATTTTCCTGGATATTCAGATGCCCGGACTCTCCGGTTTACAGTTTATTAAAAGCATTACGCAGCGGCCGATGTTTATACTGATCACTGCCTATGAGAAATACGCGCTGGAAGGGTTTAACCTCGATGTACTGGATTACCTCGTGAAACCGGTATCCCTGGATCGTTTTATAAAAGCATGCAATAAAGCGCAGGAATTATACCAGCTTAAAGTAAAGAATAAAGAACCCGGTGTTCCCCATACACACGACTATTTATTTGTGAATGTTGATTACAGCCTTCTGAAGGTTGTTTTTGCAGATATCATGTTCATTGAAGGATTGAAAGACTACATCAAAATTCAATTGAAAAGCACGTCCAAGGCCGTCATCACCAGGATGGCAATGAAATCTATTGAAGAACTATTACCTCCGGCGAAATTTATCCGTGTTCATAAATCTTATATTGTATCCCTGGATTATATAACTGCCGTAAGAAAGAACAGTGTTTTCATTGGCGCCATCGAAATACCCGTTAGTGACAGTTATCCTGATGCGCTTCCAATTATTACAGGCAGACAGGTATAAGTATTCAGCTTCGTCGCAACATCTTCGCCTTTCATCTCTTTTACTAAAATAGCATGAAACGCTTTGCTAGCTTTGTTTTGCAATTGACATCAAACCTCGTTAATTGTTAAATTTTAAAACAAGAAAAATGAAAAAAAAATTTTTAGCCCTCATCGTAGCAGCAATGATCCTGTTTAATAGCAGTTTTGCAAATGGTAAAGACAACGAAGTAAATTCGACGGTATTAACCTCGTTCTCTCAACAATTTGAAAAAGCCACTGATGTAAACTGGACAAAAACAGAAATATATTTTAAAGTTACTTTTACGTGGAACGGACAAAACTTATCGGCGTTCTACGATGCAAATGGTGAATCTATTGCCGTGTCCCGTAACATTTTACCAACCGATCTTCCTCTGATTCTTCAAACAAATTTAGCGGATACTTATAGCGGATACTGGGTAAGCGATCTTTTTGAAAATAGTATAAAAGATAACAGCAAATATTATATTACGATAGAAAACGCCGACAAAAAAATAATCCTGGAAAGTATGGATAGGAATTACTGGTCGATGTTTAAGAAGAGCACGAAGGAATAGTTATGAGGTATGAGGTGTGAGGTATGAGGTATAAGGAGTGTGAATCAAGTACGGAAAATTCAAAAGAAAAACAGATTTATAATTATGAAAGGCGTTGCTGGTTATAACGGGCGACGCCTTTTTTCATTTAACAGATACCACAAAGTGTAAGAGTTACCCTGATTTTTTTCTGGATGTATTAAGAAAAGCTTCAAATGAATGCATCCACCTCATACCTCATACCTCATACCTGAGATCTGAGATCTCATTCCTGACAAAAGGATTTCATCGCAACTTTTCCCGATCTCGTCTCATTTACCCACCAGATGCGAATGCGCATGTTAGATTTGCACCACAAATAATTAACATGAAAAAGATTTTACTGATCCTGGTGGTAGTTTTGAGTTGCCTGGCGATACAGGCGCAATATGCCGTTGGTAACCCATCAAATGGCGGCGGCCGACAGGCTGCTGCTGCAATTGGCCATGTGTATGGTAAAATAGTCGACAATGCAGGCAAAGCGGTCAGTGATGCTTCCGTGATCTTACTTCAAAGCAGGATGGACACAGTTTCTAAAAAAATGAAGGATATACTTCTAAAAGGAACGGCTACCAAAAATAACGGTGAATTCAGCCTGGAAGAATTGCCTGTAACTGGTTCTTTAAAACTAAAAATTTCTGCCGTTGGTTTCTCTCCTATAGAACAAACCATCTCATTTATGCCATCTTCGGCAGGAGCTACTGCTCCTAAAGCACCCGGAGCGCCAGGCGCAGCCAGAATGCCAAATTTTGAAAAAGACCTTGGTAATATCAAAATGGCACCAGACGCCACCCAGTTACAAACCGTTACCGTTTCTGCTACCAAACCTTTAATGAGGCTGGATATAGACAAGAAAGTATTTAACGTTGAAAAGAACATCGTTAGTGCCGGTGGAACAGCATTAGACGTGATGAAGAATGTTCCGTCCGTAAATGTTGACATAGATGGGAATGTACAACTACGTAATAGCGCTCCACAGATATTTGTAGATGGCAGACCCACTACCCTATCACTTGACCAGATACCGGCAGACGCCATTGAAAGCGTGGAAGTGATTACTAACCCATCAGCAAAATACGATGCTTCCGGCGGTGGTGCCGGTATATTGAATATAGTTTTGAAAAAAAATCGTAAAACAGGCTATAACGGTAACGTAAGAGTGGGGGTGGACAAACGTGGCGCAGTTAACGGTGGTGGTGATCTTAGTGTACGCCAGGATAAGGTTAACATCTCCGCTTCCATTATGGGTAACCAAAATAAGGGTCGTACCTCCGGCACAACAGATCGTTTAAACCTGCAGGATATTCCGCAAACTTCTATCTTTCAAAACAATAATAACAGGACCGTTGGCGGTTTCCTGTTTGGGAAATTGGGACTGGATTATTTCATCACCAACAGAACTACACTGTCCGTATCCGCTATCAGGGTTCACGGGGAATTTAACCCGAAGGAAGTGATCGGTATCAACACCGATAGTTTATTTAACACGGGAAAACTTTCTCAGTTCAGCCAGCGTACTTCTACCGGCACGCGTGAATTCAATGGGCAAGGATTGGTTTTTGGTATGAAACATCTTTTTCCAAAAGATGGGGAAGAGTTAACCGCCGATGCTAATTATTTTACAGGAAGGAACACTAATAACTCATTGTATACCACGAATTATTTTGCTAACAACTCCAGCACCATTACTGGTAATGAACTTCAAAAGGTTTTGGGTGATGGTAATGATAAAAATATTACCCTGCAAACTGATTATGTAAAACCCCTTAGTGCTAAAACGAAGCTTGAAGCTGGTTTACGCGCTTCTATCCGTGAGCGGGTGAACAATAACAATAACTTTATTTATGATGATGTTTCCGGTGAATATAATATTATTCCTTCCGCTACTGGCAACTATAAAAGCAGTGACAATGTTTATGCAGCCTACGCCAGTATTTCAAGCAGCATTAGAGACTTTGGATACAAACTTGGGCTGCGTGCGGAAAGTTCCAACTATACAGGCGAGTTGTTGAATACAAAAGAAAAATTCAGCAACAGTTATCCTGTCAGCTTATTTCCTTCCGTGTTCCTGAGCCAGAAACTTACCAGCAACCAGGAACTGCAGGTAAGCTTTACACGACGCATCAACAGGCCAAATTTCTTCCAGTTGATTCCGTTCACTGATTATACAGACAAGTTGAATATCACTAAAGGAAATGCCGGGCTGGTTCCTGAATTTACGCAATCCGTGGAAATGAGTTACCTGAAAACGTTCAAAGGAAATAATTCGCTTCTCGGATCATTATATTACAAGAACACTACAGATCTGATAACTCGTTACCAGACAAAAGAATTAAATCCCATCACCGGAACGGAAGATCTTATAAATACATATATAAACGCCAACTCCAGTTATTCTGCGGGTGCTGAAATTACTTCGCAGAACTACCTGACCAAGTGGATGGATATTTCGACCAATGTAAATATTTACAACTCAAAGATCAACACGGATAATATCAGTGGTTCGTCGCAGGATGCCTTGTGGAGCTGGTTTGGTAAGTTCAACAGTAATTTTAAATTGCCTTCTAAATTTACGATTCAGCTAACGGCAACGTATCAGTCAAAAACAAACTTACCAGTGAACAATAACACCGGCGGCATGGGCGGTGGACCGGGCATGATGCAGAGTCAGAGCGCTTCCCAGGGGTATATCAGGGCTTTCTGGGGAACAGATATCGCTATCAAAAGAACCTTCCTGAAAAATGACGCCGCTTCCATTTCACTAAGTGTTAATGATATTTTCAAAACACGTTCTACCAGCCAGTATTCTGAAAGTGAATATTTTATACAGAACTACACCAGGCTGCGTGATCCTCAAATGATAAGACTTAATCTTAGTTACCGTTTTGGAAAGATCGATGCGATGCTTTTTAAACGCAAAAGTAATAGTAGCATAAATGCAACGGAGGGAATGCAGTAGGATTCGATTAGGAGATCGCATTCAGCCTGTAAGGTTCTTAAAACCTTACAGGCTTTTTTGTGCGTTGAGGCTCTAAACCACAACAGTATTTAACAGGCGCCTACTAAAAAGAGGGTTCGACCTGGCGGGCTTTGATAAAGCTCGCC
>JBDSBP010000399.1:0-8069 GCA_039921525.1 Chitinophagaceae bacterium
GTTTATTGATAAAGGAGTCCGGGAAATTGGGCCAGGACCTCATGTCATCCTTGTTATAAAGATTTATAAATTGTTTCACCGGGTTACAGGGCAGATGCGGCTCCACAAAGTCTAAACGAATGTGCCACGGCTTTCCGCTGCCATTCGCCTTTTTCATTTCGGCTATTGCCTCTTGGGCAAGCCAATGCGTATGCGTTTTATCCAGGGGCGCAGGGTCTTCCCCGCCCATCCACAAAAAGTCTTTTTTAACGGGAATTACAGCTGGCAACTGCTGCGCTTTCCTCCATTGGGCATATGCCAGATCCGGCACATAGTCATTAAAACCAAAATCTAAAGGTGTTTTAAATGGATGAACATGCCATTTGCCGAGGTAACCTAAATAGTAACCAGACTTTCTCAGGTCTTCTGTCCAGGTATGACTTTCAAATGTTGCAACCGGCAATGTTATATCATAATTCCACAAACCCTTATGCTGTTCCGGCCACAGTCCGCTCAAAAATGTTTGCCGGGTAGGGCAGCATGTCGGGATAGGCGTAAAGGCGTTTTTAAATGTCATTCCGTTGGCAGCAAGCCGATCAAGGTTTGGTGTTCTTACCTGGTTATTATTTATGCCCAGGCAATCGTTCCGAAACTGATCACATTCTATTATAAGCACGTTCGGCCTTTCGGAGATTGAGTGCGGCTGCGCAGGTGCATACGAACTGGTAATTAACAAAAATACATTTGTCAATAAACAAACGATTTTAAAAAAGCCGATGCGATGCATAATTAAAATATTTTTTGCTTAATAACCAACCAGTGATTTCTTTATTTGCGTCCTACACTCACCTGCATTTACACTATCAAATTGGATAGGTCCGTCTGTTAACAACCATGATGTAAGGGTGTAACTAAAGCTTACTAAGATGAGTAACTTTATCCTCCCTGGCATAATTTCATTGAACATGAATCAACATTTTATTTTTTTACTGAAAAATGAAATAGCCCCGAACCCGCTTCTACACTGATATATCCGTCTTTCCATTCTCCTACAGTCATCTCCGTATTAGATTGCAGTAAGTGCTCATTTTCTAATACCTTATCATTTTTTTCTGAGGGAATAAATATCCGGGCTTTTGTATTTACCGGAACCTCTACTGTCAATTCCAGTGTCGCTCCATTTTTTTTCCAGGAAGAAATAATGGCACCATTAATAGAGTTATAGGTTGCTTTTACATAATTAATTTCCTGTGGCGCAATTTCAGGCCTAATGATAAAAGTCCGGTATCCGGGTTCCTCTACTTTTATACCAGCCGCATTGCCAAACAACCATTCATTTACTGAGCCAAAGGCATAATGGTTAAAAGAATTCATCCCGGCATTGTTTTCAAATCCTTTTTCTTTGGTAAAACTGTTCCAGCGTTCCCAGATCGTATTGGCACCGTTTTCAATTTCAAATCCCCAGGAAGGATATTGTTTGCTCAGCAGCAGTGAATAAGCAACATCACTGTGCCCTGTGACTGAAAGTGCCGGCAGTAAAGGTTTTACACCGAGGAAGCCGGTGGTTAGCCTGTTACCATTTTCTTTCACCAAAACTGCTATGGAATCTCCTGCGCTTTTTGTTGTGCCGGGGGGCAGCAGGTTCATATACACGGCGTTTGCATAAGCCGTTTGGGTGTGCCCATCGAAGCCCATGTTGCCGTCAATATAACCATCGCCGTTTCCATAAATAGCCGCATTGGTAATAAAGCGACCCTTGCCGTTGGTGTAGTGGGTGAGAAATGCCTGGTTTATTTTTTGGGTAATAGTCCTGAATTTTGTTGCATCCCCTGTTTTGCCTGTTGCTGCTGCCATCTCTGCCATCATAGAGGCTACATAAGAATAGTACATCGTGGCAAGCATATCGGGGGGCGTTTTACGGCCAACCGACAGCCAGTCTCCAAAGCCTCCCTTGGGAGAAATATCTTCAAAACTACCCTCCGTAAAAAAATAGTTTCCTTTTGATTTTGTTTCTAAAAAATCCATAAAGGCCACCATATTGGGCCAGGATTTTTCGATAACCCTGGTGTCTCCATATGATTTAAAAATTGTGTAGGGGCAAATGATGCCCGCTTCCGACCACCCGGGCGAATAGGTGTCTGTCACCCTTAATGAAGGTGCAGGTGCATATATAGGATAGGTGTTATCTGGCCGCTGGCCGTCATTAAGATCAACTATCCATTTCGTAAAAAATGCAGCAATGTCATTGTTGAAGGTGGCTGATTGCACGTATGTTTGCGCGTCACCAGTCCAGCCCATTCGTTCGTCCCGCTGCGGGCAATCTGTGGGAATATCAAAATAGTTGGAACGTTGGGTCCACACAATATTATGATACAACTGGTTCACCATTTTATTATCCGTCTCAAAATTACCCGCAATAGGTGTCGCCGAGGTTAACACAATACCAGTGATGGCATCTTTGCCCGGTGCAGATTTTAATCCACTGACTTCTACAAACTGGAAACCGTGATAGGTAAAACGTGGCGTGTACGTCTCACCTTTCGGATCGCCTTTTAAAATATAAGTGTCCGTGGCACGGGCCATGCGTAAATTTTCCCGCATCAGGTCACCATTCGGGAATAACACTTCCCCATATTTCATCACAATGGTATCACCTGCTTTGCCTTTTACTTTCAGTCTAACATTACCGGCAAAGTTCTGTCCCAGGTCGAAAAGGTATTTACCTCCTTTTTTAGGCACCACGGATATGGCTTTTAATTCAGTAAATACTTCAACAGGATTTCCCGGGTATACCTGTAGTGCACGATCATCTTTGTCTGAAAATAGTTGAGACGGCTTCCAGCTATCATCTTTAAATCCTGCAGACGCCCATCCTTCAAATTCTTTGCGGGCATCGTAGGTTTCCCCATTCAGTATATCTGCTTCTATAAACGGACCATGATTTGTTTTCCATGTTTCATTGGTTGCAATCACTATTTTTTTTCCATCATTGAATTCAATTTCCACCTGCGCCTTCAACATCGGCACTTTACCATAGAAGTTTTTTAACACGGGATTCTGCACAAGCAGTGCATATCCCAGGTACCCTGCATACCAGCCATCTGACACGATTGCGCCAAATACATTCTTACCATTTTTTATATTTTGTGTAACGTCGTAAGCCAGGTAGTAAACTCTTTTATCATAATCTGTATAGCCTGGAGTAAAATGATCGTTGCCTATTTTTTTGCCGTTAATATAAAATTCGAAAAGGCCAAGGGCCGATACATACAATCGAGCCTTTTTTATAGTACCATTCAGTAATATCTCTTTACGAAAAAATGGTGCAGGTGGCAGATGATACAGGTTACCTTTGCCCAGGGCAGTAAGGTCATTTCCAATAAAGGTTGCTGTCCAGTCGCTTTTATTAAGCAATGCCATTTCCCATTTTTTTGCGGCACTCCATTTTCCTGCTTTACCCTCTTTATCCCAGCTTCTCACTTTCCAGTAACATGCTGTCCGGCTTGATAATGGCTTACCAGCATACTTAACCTGGTTCGTTTCATTGCTGGTCATTTTGCCGGAATTCCAAAGATCTGCACCGGGCTCATTGAGTAGTATTGGTGAGGTCGCCACAAGTACCTGGTAAGCGGACTGAACCTGGGCACGCCTGGATGACGTTAGTTCCCAACTCAGGCGAGGCTGGCTAGCTTCTGTAAATGGATCTTCTTTATATTCCGTTCGTAGATGAGTCGCAGTGAGGTCCGTCACCTGCCCATTTCCATTCACTGCAAAACAAAAACCTGCGAAAATAATAAAACAAGATTTTGAAATAACTGACTGTTTTCTTTTCATATGACGCTTTTGAGAATAATCGTTTTTATTAATGGTTTAGGCGAATCAAGACACAAAAGCATTCCTTATGCTAATATATTACATACTTATCCAACGGGAATTCATTTTTCACACCTATGTTTTTTGGTGAGCCCGGTTTGTATGCAGGTTTAATTTTGGGAAAAATACTTTTGGTGTTATAATAGGACAAGAATATTTTTGAAAGGGTATTGTCATTATCCATTGATTTCAAAATTTGTAATCGGTCATTTTCGATACTGTCAAGGTAGGCTATTTGTTTATTCGGGTTAAAATAATCTGAACCAATGTTTGTAGGAACTTTAAAAGGTTGCATCAATCCTGATTTAAAGAGAATATTGTTGTCCATAGCTGATGCACCAGAAAAAATATAATCTGCTTTTGAATTTTCCTGAATACTCAACGTTGTATTTGGTTTTATCCATAAGGAGAAAAACAAATTACCAATAAATAAACTTATAGGTTGCTCTGTTTTTAAATCAATGGATACAATAAATTTACCTTTGTCGTCTGTTGTACCTTGCCCTACTAATTTACCTTCGTATTCGTTTAAAGCAGATTGGTCTATTTTTATTGAATATTGGTATTGGGAAAAAAGGTCATCTTTCCTTCTAACCTCGTTTGTGCAAAGGAAACATTGCAAAGAAAAATCAGGGCTGAAAATATTTTTTTCATTAAATCAAATTTATTCAAACATACGATATAGTTCGTACATTTGGCTTTAGCCATAATCACTCAATATGAAACTAAACTTTTAGTATGAGGTTAGGAATCTTTTAGCGTTCTGACGAACGTTTTGCATTGCCGAAGGGTAGGGAATTTGTTGCTGGTCCGCCCGGAACCAACCTAACATTGAAATCATCCTTACCGGAACGGTAGCCGGGTAAAGAAATTAAAGTACAAGTTAAAAACTAAATGTTGAGCAGAATTCCGTCAAGCCTGGATGCAGTACTATAGCGATTTAAAGCGGGTTGATCTACCGCCTGCCCGGCTTTTGCCAATACTTTTGTTAGCGATTAATTGTTATTGACTGTCCACTATGTAATTCAGTTCAGTTACCCCGCAAGTGAATGGCCGGGTAGTCAATAGCTTTAGTTTTATTTTATCTTTGATGTCTACAAACAATGGAATGCCTCGTCCAAGAATAATTGGATTAACAAATAGCCAGTAGCCGTCAATTAAGTTCAGTTGAATGAGTGAATGTGTTGCTGTCGGGCTACCAAAAAGCAAGATGTCTTTACCTGCCTGTTGTTTTATTTCATTTATTCTGTCCGAAAGGTTGTCGCTAATAATTTTTGTGTTAGTCAAACCTGCGTTTTTCATTGTTTTTGATAAAACAACTTTGTGAACATTGTGATACCACTTTGAATGTTCAATGTCGTGCTTGGTCGCTTTCGGCTTGTCTGCTGCGGTAGGCCAGTAATCCTCCATCATCTGGTAAGTTACTCGTCCATATAATGCAGTGTCGCCTTCGCTTATCCGCTTACCGACATAATCAAAAATTTCCTCATCCGCTTTAATCCAGTTCATTTCCCCGTTCGGTCCTGCTACAAAGCCGTCAAGCGATATGTGCATAAATGAAATTATTTTTCTCATATGGTTCTATTTTTTATTGTTTTCTATGGTTTGTTACTTGAGTATTTATAGAATGTCTATAATAGCCATTAAGTGCAACACCTGTACCCCCAATTAACAAATATTGAACATTATGTTTTTCAAGCAACTTACATGCAGCCAGCAAACTATTTTCAAGGTTATCTCCCATACGAAACTATATGGATTGGCTATTGTCCTTTTTATGAACTTTGATAGAATAAATGTACTTAATAACTCTTTCAAATTCATTGTGTTTTTTCATACTCAATTTATAATCCTCAGTCTTCTTTTCGATGGATTTCAAATCTTCAAATGATGTAAACTTTTTGATTGTTTTCATTGTCCAATGCGTTTGTGTTTGCAAGTACCGCTGACGGTTGTATTTATGTCATAGTCCTAATGACTAAAAAAAATTGTTATCACTACATAATAAGTTTCCATTCGTTTTCAAAAATTGTTTGGTTAGTCAATAAAACCAAAATATTTAGAGATCCAGTAAATCTTTTTGGAGGGTTGAATATATGCTCAAATATTCATTCGCAGATTTTTTGTCTGTAACTAGCACCAAGCCTGAAAAAAGATACGGCGAAAAAAACACAAAGTGAAAGATATAGCCGGTATATTAAATCACTGGTGTTGAGCGGTAATAATACAGGTGGCGAATTGTATAAAAAGAACCTGGGCCAAAATTTTGAAATAGTCCTTCTTCAGAACCCTTATTCATTGCATAAGGGATATATCCTGCAGGCACAAATATTTTTCATGGGTAAACCGATGGAGAATAAAATAATAACCGCACGCAACAGAACAGGCAATGAAAACACGCTGGTCCTTACATCAAGAACGAATAGCAAAGGTAGTTGCTCATTTAAGATAATTCTTAATGAAGAATCGTTTGTACATGCTACCCATATGATCGTCTGTCCTTATAAAACCTATAGTGACCGGGAAAGTTTTTGGGCTTCATAAAGTTTTAAAACCGAGTAATAAAATTATGTTATGATATGCTTGATGTTAAGGAAATCAGCCTTGTGAGACGCATTCTACTCTAAGTTTCCTCATCTCGAAAAAAAAATACCTGTAAACTGAAGGCTAATTGAAAACAGTTGCGCACCTTTAAAAGTTATTAACTTGGGGAGGTAATAGTTACGTAGCAGATTTTAAAATTTCCAGGCACCATATGATGAAACGAAATGGATTGATAATATGCATGTTAGTATTCTTAATAACAAGTGTAAACGCGCAGAACCTGTCAAATCAGTATAATGTAGTTGGTTCCATTAGGGATTCTGCTACAAAGAAGCCCGTTGCCTATGCGAGTATCAGCATATTTGACACCCTTCAAAACGATATGGGTTCTACCTATTCGCTTGAAAATGGATTGTTTAAAATTATTTTATCGGAACCCGGTTCCTACCGGTTAGAAATAAGTGTTGTGGGTTACCGAACCAGCGAATTTAGTATTGATATTATCAAAGATGCGTTAACTGTAAAACTGGGGGATATTCTCGTAGTTCAAGAACATGTTTCGCTGGAGGAAGTGCGCGTAACAGCACGTAAAAGACTAGTTGAGCAAAAACCCGGAATGCTGGTGTACAATGCAGAAAGTGATATTACCAACAAGGGTGGCACAGCAGCTGATGTATTGCGGAAAGCACCCATTCTGAATGTTGATGCGCAGGGCAACGTGAGTATGCGAGGTAGCAGTAACCTTAAAATTTTAATCAATGGAAAATATTCCGGGCAGATGGCTCGAAGTGCAGCAGATGCATTAAATATGATGCCTGCAGGTTTGATTCAGTCAGTAGAGATCATCACAAACCCTTCTGCGAAATATGATGCAGAAGGCGCAGCAGGTGTTATTAATATCATCACTAAAAAAGGGAAGAAAGACATAAGCGGTACACTGGAAGCAAGTGCAAGCAACCTGGAACAAATGTTCAATCCCAGGCTCTCCTTTGCTAAAGAGAAATGGAATGTCAATATCGCCGGACATCTTCATCGGCTTCGTCGTAAATCAGGAGAACTGCAGGAGAGGACTTCATTCTCCGGTGATACCGCTACCAGCAATCTCCGGCAACTCATTGCTAAAGACAACACGGCGCCTCATGGCTCTGCTGATATTTCTGTTGATTACAAAATAAACGAAATGAGCGAGCTTAGCCTGGGAGTGAATACCTGGTTCGGACACTGGCCGGAAGACAGTCGTATGAATAGCGCCGTGCGTTCTGGCGGTATTATAACGGAACAATACCTTCAAAATATCGCCAGCAGTAATTCCTATCTTGGCGCAGATATTAATATCGGGTACAACAGGCGCTTCAAAAGGCCTGGCAGACAAATCACTTTGCTGGCGCAAGGATCGCCCTCCCGGACAATTTCGAAATATGATGCTGTGAAGAATGCAACGGACCAGGTGCTGCTGTACCGTGAATTAAACTACAGTACCACGAAGAATAAAGAGTGGACTTTCCAGGCCGATTATGTTCAACCAGTAAATGTTAAAGGAACGGTGCACCTTGAATCGGGAATTAAGATTATTCTCCGTAATGTCGGTAATCAATACAATGTGTCTGCCAGTGAACCAAATCAGCCTGATAAAATGATTCCGCAGGATGACCGCTCTGATAATTTCAGGTATA
>JBDSBP010000400.1:0-11376 GCA_039921525.1 Chitinophagaceae bacterium
CGCAGATTCGCACTGATCTGTTCCTGCTCGTAGGTTCGCAGTACACACTCGTCCCACCCGCCACGACCTGAACGTCAGTCAGGTACCGCAGCTCCACCGAAAGGGAGAACACACTCCATGTCCACTCTTGCAGCAGCCACCGACCAGCTGGCTGAGCTCACCGGCAACATCGGCACCGTCGGTTTAGATGAGGTCCATCGTCAAGATAATGAGCAATGCCATCGAAACTGGATTAAAAGGCACTCATTATACCGACAGGATTTTGGGAAGTCAATCCGTTCAATTAAAAGAGCAGCTGGATAATAAGCGGTTAATGGGAGGAGATGTGAATAACAAAGTTATTATGTATGTCTCGGCCATGATGGAAGTAAAAAGTTCGATGGGTATAATTGTGGCGGCACCTACGGCCGGTTCCTGCGGCGCCTTGCCAGGCGCAGTACTTGGGATGGCAACTTCTTTAAACCTGTCAGAAGATGAAGTGGTTAAAGCAATGCTAACGGCCGGCCTTATCGGCGTCTTTGTGGCGGCACATGCAACGTTTGCAGCAGAAGTTGGTGGCTGCATGGCTGAATGTGGCTCAGGTTCAGGCATGGCAGCAGCGGCATTGGTAGGAATGGCCAAAGGCACCCTTCAGCAAGCGCTGGGCGCTGCTTCATTAGCCCTGCAAAATTCCCTGGGATTGATCTGCGACCCGATTGGCAATAGGGTAGAGGCGCCTTGCCTTGGTAGAAATGTAATGGCGGCAACAAATGCCATATCCTGTGCTAATATGGCACTGGCTGATTACAATCACTTAATACCGTTAGATGAAGTAATTGAAACCATGCAGAAAGTCGGCAACGAGATCCATCACACATTGCGGTGTACAAATCTGGGAGGTCTTTCGGTTACCAACGCTGCGAAAGAAATAGAGGAGAAGCTCGAAAAACTGCCTAAATCATTTTACAAAATTTGCTGACAGACTATGTTCCATAAAAGTGTTTATTCAGCGCGCAGGGCGAAATTAAAAAATGCCGTAGGCAACGGGTTGATTTTGCTGTTGGGTAATGAAGAAAGCAGCATGAATTACAAGGACAATGTTTATCCCTTCAGGCAGGCTAGTACCTTTTTATATTTTTTTGGCATAGACAGGCCGGGAGTAATGGCCATTATGGATTTGGATAATGATAAAGAAACGCTTTTTGGAGATGATGTAACGGTGGAGCAAATGATCTGGACGGGATTTCGGGAACCCCTCGAATTATTGTCTGATCAATTTGGCATTTCACAGGTAAAAGAAAAAAAGGAATTTGCGCCCACTGTTAAAAGAGCCCGTTCCGAAAAAAGAAATATTCACTTTTTGCCTCCTTACAGGTTAGAGCATGTTGACGCATTATCTTCCCTGTTAGACGTTTCCCCGGGTGTGCTCCAAAATATGATTTCGGTAAAACTCGTAAAGGCAGTTATTACGCAGCGGTCCATCAAGTCAATAGAGGAAGTGGCGGAAATCACGAAAGCTGTTAATACTACCAATGAAATGCAGCTGGCGGCTATTAACATGGCAGGGGAGGGTATGACAGAGGCGGAAATTGCCGGAAAAATTCATGGCATTGCTATCGCTGCCGGGGGCAATCTTTCTTTCCCGACAATACTTACGATAAATGGGCAGATATTACATAATGGCTATAGCCAGTCTGTACTCCGCCAGGGTAACCTTGTTTTGTGTGATTGCGGAGCGGAAACTGCTATGCATTATGCCGGTGATCTTACCCGCACTTTCCCGGTTGGCAAAACATTTACCACCCTCCAGAAAGATATTTATACGATCGTTTTGGAAGCGCACCAGGCAGCGGCAGGTATGCTTAAACCAGGAGTCTTATTCAGGGATGTCCATCTTTTTGCCTGCGAAAAATTAACCCGGGGATTGCAGCAATTAGGGTTAATGAAAGGGGATAGTAAGGAATCGGTTGCGGTGGGTGCACATGCATTATTCTTTCCTTGTGGCGTTGGCCATATGATGGGTTTGGACACACATGACATGGAAAACCTGGGCGAAAAATACGTTGGTTACAATGATGAAATTACACAAAGCTCTCAATTTGGATTAAAGTCTTTACGCCTGGGAAAAGACCTGGAAACGGGTTTTGTTCTAACCGTTGAGCCCGGTCTTTATTTTAATGCTGACCTGATAGATGCATGGCAGGCAGAAAAAAAATTCAGCGCTTTTATTAACTACGATAAGTTAAAAGATTATCGAAGCTTTAGTGGAGTAAGGGTGGAAGAAGATTTTTTAATTACTTCACAAGGAAGCATTGTATTAGGAGAGCCATTAGCCAAAACATTGCAAGAAATAGAAGATTGTAGAAAATAGAACATAACCTGGTTGATGCATGCAGGTGATCTTAATATCAGAGTCTGGTTAACTACCGGCTGAAGTTTGATCTCTTATTCGGCACCTTTCCTGGAGAAAATTTTAATGACACTAACACCAACATATAAAGCAGCTATTTATAAAAGTGATTTCCCTGGTTATGGAAGCAGGCTGGTGTACGGTACATCGGGACTGGGAGGTGTTTGGGGGCCGGTTGATGAACAGGAAAGTATCGATTGCGTCATTTATGCACTTGAAAATGGCATCACCAGTTTTGATACTTGCCACTCGTATGGCAATGCCGAAGCTTATTTTGGGAAGGCACTGGCAAAATGGAAAAATAAAAAACCATTCATAAGTACAAAAGTCGGCCGATTAAAAGCTGATACCGCCTTCGATGTCAAATTAGATTATTCTCCAAAAGCAATGCGCGAAAGCCTCCTGCGCAGTCTTGATGTATTGGGCATTGACAAGGTTGACCTTTTATTTTTACACGAACCTCAATGGGTGCCAATTGATAGGATAAACGAGATACTGGATGTGCTACTGTCATTTAAAGAAGAGGGTTATACAAACATGTTAGGTATTGGAGGTAATCCATCCCCCTCATTTGAACCCTTTATCGCGAATAAGTACTTCCAGGTTATTTCCAGTTTTACCAAAATGGATGCATGCAACCTTTCTGCCTTCAAAGAAATATTGCCGATAACACAGCCGCAGCATATTGCTTTTTATGCCGCCTCCTCTTTACATTTCGCTCTTTTGGGAAACCGCTTTGAACAATTTGTCTGCAATGGTAACATAGGATATGAAGACAACATCAGCCCGGAAGATATCCGGAATGCTGTTATCGTTAACCAGCTTGCGGCAAGATCAGGCCTGCCCTTAGCCGAAATGGCCCTGCGCTATCTTTTTTCTATGGATGAGGCTACAAGAGTGGTGATGGGTGCCACAACATTAGATCAATTATTCAATACGATATCTTATTGGAAAGCAGGGGCTCTTCCTGAAACGCTGTTTGATGAAATAACGGAAATCATTAAATGAGCCGTCGAAGTTAGCGCTGGGTATCAAAAAGCGCATATGCTTTAGTGTTATTAGATATTCGCAGGAAATCCTCAATAGATCAGCCTATAAAAATCATTCTTACAATCACTATGTACTATTAATAAATGTCTCGCTAAATTAATAACACGATATGGATAAAAGGACTTTTCTAAAGAATGCAGCTTTTGCTGGTTTAGGAGGAATGCTGAGCTTTGATGCTGGCGCTCAAAACGTCAAAAACCCATCTGCTGTGTCTCCGACATTATTAGCCGGGGATGAGGATTTCTGGGCTTCTATTCGCAAAGCTTACAAGCTTAAACCCGATTATATTAATCTTGAAAACGGGTATTACAATTTCGTCCCTGAACAGGTGTTGGAAAAATTTATCGGGCATGTCAGGGAGGTAAATTATCATGCTTCATTTTACATGCGAAATTTCCAGGTTAAAACCAGGAGGTCCATGGCTGCCAAACTTGCTGTCATTGCTGGTTGCTCTCCCGATGAGCTGATAGTCACCA
Organism: Chitinophagaceae bacterium; assembly: GCA_039921525.1. GTDB lineage: Bacteria > Bacteroidota > Bacteroidia > Chitinophagales > Chitinophagaceae > JADCRZ01. The sequence continues at coordinate 3,916 of JBDSBP010000400.1, forward strand.
GGAATACTACCGAATCGCTCGACCTGGTTATCAGCGGGCTCGACTGGAGACGAGGCGATGAAGCGGTACTGGCAGAACAGGATTATGGGGCGATGCGCAGCATGTTTGAGCAGGTTTCAAAAAGGTATGGCGTGTTGAATAGAGTGGTGTCAGTACCGAATTTTCCTTCATCAGATGATGAGATAGTGAATCTTTATACATCCGCGATTACAGCGAAAACAAAGCTTCTTATGGTCTCCCACATGATTAATATTACCGGGCAGATTTTGCCTGTCCGGAAAATATGTGCTATGGCTCATAAGAGAGGAGTTCAGGTAATGGTCGACGGGGCTCATTCGTTTGCTCATTTTAAATTCTCTCTTCAAGACCTCGATTGCGATTATTTCGGGAGCAGCCTTCATAAATGGATGAGTGTTCCGCTGGGTTGCGGGATATTATACGTAAAGAAGGAAAATATTAAAAAGGTATGGCCACTATTGGCGGAAGGCGAAAGAAAACCAGATGATATTACAAGACTCGGCCACATTGGAACACATCCTGCACATACCGATCTTGCCATCGATGCCGCTATTGATTTCTATACTATTTTAGGGGCAGAAAGGAAAGAAGCCCGGTTGAGATTTTTACAGAATTACTGGACCTCAAAAGTCCGGGATCTTCCCCATGTGATAGTGAATACCCCGGCGGACCCCGCTCGTGTCTGTGGTATTGCAAATGTTGCCATCAGGGGAATGAAACCTTCTGACATGGCAGACATATTGTTCACGAAGTATAAAATCTTTACCGCTCCGGTTGATGGCGCCGGGGTGCATGGGTGCCGGGTAACGCCAAATGTTTATACAACAACGGGAGAACTCGATGTGCTTATCAATGCACTGACGGAATTAACATAATATACATTAATCTTTTTCTCAACATCTTTTCCCTGCAACCAGTAAAAATCTACTCACGTGAAATTTATTAAGTCTTTTCTTTTAATCGTTTTTTTTGTGCTTCCTGTTTTCCTTTTTGCGCAAACAGAAAATATTGACCAGTCAGTAATGACAAAAATTAGGAAGGAAGGATTACAAAATTCCAAAGTAATGGATATCGCATTTCATCTTACGGAATTAAGTGGCTCGAGAGTTACCAACTCCCCCGGATTTATGCGTGCTGCCAATTATGCCAGGAACCAATTGACTGAATGGGGATTAAAGAATTCGAAATTGGATCCATGGGGTGATTTTGGAAAAGGATGGGACCTGGAAAAATCTTATATAGCCATCTCATCACCCTGGTACAAGTCTCTTATTGCTTATCCCAAAACCTGGTCAGCAGGTACAAATGGGCTGCAAAGGGGTGAAGTGCTTTTGATCTCTGTTAAAGACTCGGTGGTACTTGACGCTTATCGTGGTAAACTGAAGGGTAAGGTCTTAATTCTCGATAGTTTGATAAATTTTGAACAAAGTTTTGCGCCGGCTGCTGTGCGTCGTACCGATGAAGAGTTACAAAAAATGAGTGATGTAAAGGAGGCGGAAGATACTGCTGTCATGCGCAGAAGACGTGAAAGAAACAGGGCGCAAAATGGTATTCCCAGGGGAATGCTTACTGCACTAAAAAAACTGGCCCAGAAGGAAGGTGCCATAGCTATCTTGAGCTCGGCTTCAGATAATCATGGCGGAACTGTTTTTGTACTACAGGCAGGTCCTTTTAAAATCTCGGACCCGGCCAATTTTTTGGACATTGCGATAGGCCTGGAAGATTATAATATGATCATTCGTTTATTGAGAAATAATACTCCTGTAAAAATGGACGTAGATGTAAAAACAACATTCCAATCTACTGATGCCAAAGGATATAATGTAATTGCTGAAATACCTGGTATTGATAATAATGTAAAAGATGAAATAGTAATGCTCGGCGCCCATCTTGACTCATGGCCTGCAGCTAATGGTGCTACGGATAATGCCGCAGGTGTTTGCGTTATGATGGAAGCAGTACGTATTTTGGAAGCAATAGGTATACGACCTAAAAGAACGATCCGTATTGCATTGTGGGGCGGAGAAGAAGAGGGTTTGCTGGGATCAATAGGTTATGTAAAGAAAACTTTCGGTGATCCGGCAACCATGAAATTGTTGCCTGCACATGAAAAATTTTCTGTGTATTTTAACTTAGATAATGGCGGCGGAAGAATCCTTGGAATTCATCTGCAGGGAAATGATGCAGCACGAAATGTTTTTCAAAATTGGTTTGCTCCATTCAATGATCTTAGGGCCAAAACGGTTTCTATTCAAAATACCGGCAGTACCGATCATATATCTTTTGATGTTGTGGGGTTACCGGCATTTCAATTTATCCAGGATCGGATAATATCCCAACATAGTAATATGGATAGTTTCGACCACCTGGTACCAGATGACCTTAAACAATCAGCGACCATTGTGGCCGCATTTGTATATAATGCAGCTATGCGGGATCAGAAAATTCCAAGAAAAGAATTGCCAAAACCTCTCTCGATTGATCCAATTACAGGCGCAAAGAATAGCAGGTAGTACTTTCTGCATACTGGCCAAAAACAGGCAACTTGAATGAATGAGTGGCTTAGCTTGATTAAATGTTTTAAAAATGAAAAATACTTATTGGATTATTTTCTTTTTATCCCTGGCAGCTCCGGGTAGCTCTCAACATACTTCCAGTGCCAACAGTAACAAACCGAATGTGTTGTTTATTTCCGTAGATGATTTGAATGATTGGATAAATACAAATTCCTGGAATGGCCGGCCAGGACTACAAACACCCAACTTTAACCGGTTAGCAAAAATGTCGATGTCGTTTACGAACTGCCAGGTTGCATCCCCGGCATGTGCACCTTCGCGGGTAGCGGTTATGACAGGTGTGCACCCCGTCAAATCCGGCATTACCGGGTGGAGAAACCCGGAATGGCGAAAAGTTCCCGCACTTCAAAAAGTTGAAACGATTGAACAATTTTTTAAAGCAAGAGGCTATAGCACGCTCGCTGGCGGGAAAATATACCACACCCTTGCGCCGCCGAGGGATATTAGCAATCAGTCAGAAGCCAGCGGCTGGGACTTTTATTTTCCCAGTGTTCAGGTTCCTATTCCCTACCAGGTTAGGGCCCCAAAGGATAGTATCACTATCAAAAATAGGAGTGCGATTCAACAACCTGATTATTTTTCATGGGCGCCTATTCCGCTGGATGATAAATACATGGCGGATTATCAGATAGTTGACTGGGCTAATTATGAGTTATCTCAACCTCACGATAAGCCACTATTCCTGGCTGTAGGGTTGACGAAACCTCATGATCCCTGGGAAGTACCACAAAAGTATTTCGATCTTTATCCGCTGGATTCTATTCGTGATGTTGAAATAAAAAAAAATGATCTTATCGATGCATGGGGTCATGGAAGAAGGCCGCTGGATAAGTTTATAGTCGACAATAAACAAACAAAGAAAGTTATCCAGGCATACATGGCAACCATCTCATTCACAGACGCGATGCTGGGCAGACTCCTGGATGGTTTTGAAAAATCACGCTATAAAACAAATACAATTATCGTGTTATGGTCTGATCATGGTATGCACATGGGAGAGAAAGAAAACTGGGAGAAATTTACGTTATGGGAAAGATCTTTGCGAGCCCCTTTATTCTTTATGGCCCCTGGTATTACGAAGCCAGGATCATCAACCCATGTACCGGTTGGTGTAATTGATGTCTTTCCAACATTGGCTGAACTCGTGGGTGAGAAGCCGCCTGCATATTGCAGTGGGGAGAGCCTGGTACCTATGTTAAAAGGTATAGACTTCACCCATAAACCTGTTCTTTCTGCTTATGAAATAAGAGATTCTATTGATGGCAAACCGTACGATGCATATACGATCCGGACCAAAGGTTATCGATATATTTATTACCCTCCCAGTGGACTTGAAGAGCTTTATGACCATGAAGTTGATAAAAATGAATGGGACAATATTGCTTACAAACCTGGTAATAAAAAATTGATTGCCCATTTAAGAGGGCTATTATTACAGCAAGTTCCAAATATAACCTGGAGCACAAATGGGCCTAAAGGATATAAGATATTAGAGGATGGCACCATTCAGAAGTTGAATTATATCCCAATAGAATATTTAAAACAAACAAAGTGGTGGTTGTAATATATATACTGACTCGTTCTAAAAAAAAATTTGAGGCTAATAGCCGGGTGCATAAAAGAAGATAATAATTGTAAAAATCAGGATATTTTGAGACTATTTTATTTGATAACGATGTTTATTTTTGGTTAGAAAAAAATTGAATTATGAGTGTATTAAAATGGGAAGGTGTTTACTCGGCATTGCTTACTCCTTTTGATGCTGCTGACAATATTGATTATAAGCTTTTTGAAATCAACGTTGAAACACAAATACAAGCAGGAATCGATGGTATAGTTTTGGGAGGATCTCTGGGGGAAGCAAGTACCCTGACTTATGAAGAAAAGGATAACCTGTTGCTGTTTGCCAAAGAATTAGTAGAAAATAAAGTCCCGGTAATTTTAAATATTGCCGAACAGTCGACACGCCAGGCTATAAAAGTGGCACAAAATGCAGAAAATAATGGTGCCGATGGTTTGATGGTTTTACCCCCAATGCGTTATAAAGCAGATGATCGTGAAATGCTTGAATACTTTAAGAATATTGCGGCTAACACTTCACTGCCCATTATGATTTATAATAATCCGCACGATTACAAGTGTGAAGTTACATTGGATATGTTTGCGCAACTGGAAAAAATTCCCTCCATTCAGGCAATAAAGGAATCAACAAGAGACGTGTCAAATGTTACCAGGTTAAAGAACAGATTTAAAAATAGATTTAAAATCCTTTGCGGCGTTGATACACTTGCTTTTGAAGAACTGGTCATGGGTGCCGATGGATGGGTCGGGGGTCTTGTAGATGCTTTTCCTAATGAGACAGTCGCTGTTTATAGATTCCTGAAAGCCGGTAATTATGAAAAGGCGTTGAAAATTTATCGATGGTTTTTGCCCCTGCTTGAGTTGGACATTCATCCAAAATTTGCACAGTATATAAAACTGGCAGCGACGCAGACCGGCATAGGAAGTGAAAATGTAAGAGCGCCTCGGTTAAAGCTTGTTAACCCGGAAAGGGAAAGAATTCTTCAGTTAATAAATAACTCTATTAAAGCAAGAGACGAAATACTTTGTGATCTGCCATCAGCGGTAATGGTAAATGAAAACGGGTTAAACAAAAAAAGTATATAGTTGTCCGTAAGGGTTGTTGTAGGAAACAAATAATTAGGGCTCAACCTGTGAGGTCTTCAAGACCTCACAGGTCAGCCCTCTTTTTTGCTTTTGATTGGCCTCCTCCGCGTGAAGCTACTGTTAGGATACAAGTTTTTAATATTTTCCTGTCATTTCAGCCAAAGCGTCACAGCAACTTTGCATAAATGCATGTTACGGGGCTTTGAGCTGAAATCTCTACGATAGAGACAGCCCGCATTGTAGAGATTTCAGCTGAAGCGCGTTAGCTGTTTTTATTCTGGAAGGTTGAGGCGCTTCGCTGAAATGACAAAAAAACATTGAGTTGCATAATAGTAAAGTCTTCTATGAACTTTCCTGTACTTAATAGGAAGATGTGTACTAACAGTAGCCGCGTAAAGAGGGTTATCCGGGTAAGGGGTAGTTTACTGCACTCCCGTTCTTGTATCCCACCACATCTTCTGTCCCCAGTAAAAATCTTTTATATTACCTGAAAATAGTCCAACATTCTTCGAGTTCAATGATAGTTCGCTCAGGGGATATGGATACCTGAAAGGCGCCCGGTTGTGCCCGGTTACAAAACTTCCGGATGCAACAGGTAATAATGGAACATCCGTTCTCCTCGCTTCAGCCCATGCCTCATTCTTCATCAGGAATTGCGATAGGTACTTTTGAATATATATTTTATTTAAATCATCAGCAGTATTTGTCCATAATACACCGGTTACTGTTTTGTAGGTGACGGCTTTAGCCGGAGCAACACCATACTGCAGCATAGACGCATCAATGCCTTTGTAATATTCAGCTTGAGCATCTCCGGTAACTATACCACGTTGGAACATCTCCGCTTTAAGGAAGCAAACTTCAGCATACCTGAAATAACCGTCTGGTCCCCTGGTGCCATCAACAAAATTCGGATTGAAGTCAGATATGTCTTCCCTTACATTCGGCGCACTAAAGCCAACATATTCGGCACCTCTATACTTACCATCAGTGGTAGCAGGTACAAACCAGATAGGAAGTCTTGGGTCAGCGTACGTATTCAGGTAATCCACAAGTATTTTACCCGCTCCGTTATGATGGTAGAGCTTCCAGTTAACCCAGAAGATGCTCTCCCAGGGTGAGGTACCTGGCCATTTCAATTCAACATTTTCACTATTACTTGTCATGACTGGATAATCAGTAGCATTACCCAGCACCTCATTGATAATAGTTTTTGATGTTGTAAGATCAACGTTTGAAATACGCAACGCTACTCTCAGCCTGAGCGAATTACAGTATTTCTGCCATTTACCAACACTACCACCATTAAGAACATCACCCGGCCCAAGAAGTCCGGCTCCGCCGCTTTTAAATAGGTCGGCAGCTTTTTTAAGATCAGCAATGATCTGTTGATAGATCTTATCCTGCGTATCATATTCAGGCGTAAGATCTCCTTCTTCAGCCCTGATAGCATCAGAGTAGGGCATGTCCCTGTACTGATCAGTTATAATCTGTGTCATTTGTGCACTGTAGGTAAGGGCGGCAGCCTGCATATTAGTATTGCCCGCTGCTTCGGCATCCTTTATTACTTTCCTGATATTTTTCAGCGCCTGGTAATAGGTAGCCCATTCCACTCCGGTACCACTGTAGGTGTTTTGTCCTACTGCCAGCCTGCTTCCATCGTAATTTGCTTCCTGCCCGCCGGGAACCATATATGCCCTGTTAAAATTCACGAGCACTCCGTCGAATAAATTTGACAGAGGCACAACAGTAGGTTGAGTTGGGTTGGTATTGATCTCCTCGAAATTTTTAGTGCAGGCACCCATTATCAAAACTATTCCGGTAAAGACCAATACGTTTATTTTATATTGTTTTTTCATAAATAACATTTTTATTAAAAACGAGTTTGTTTAATGTACTAAAGTGATACAGAAAGTTTAATTCCTATACTTCTTGAATTAGGTATTTGCATTTGTTCGTACCCTACACCTGTGTTTGCAGTTCCGAAGCCGCTTTCCGGATCTATATGAATATCATTTGACTTATCAGCATAGATAAGCGCCAGGTTTCTTCCAAACAAGGCAATGCTTGCCGATTGTATGCGCAGTTTACTGGTGATTGAATTCGACAGTGCATACCGGAGACTTAATTCGCGGAATTTAACGTAAGAACCATCCAGCATAATATAGGGGAGTCGGGAAGCAGCACCGAAATAGTCCTG
>JBDSBP010000401.1:0-3086 GCA_039921525.1 Chitinophagaceae bacterium
TTTTAAAGCGGAGAAACTTATAGATTTGAAGGATGGAATTATTATAATACTTGAAGAAAATAAATTGCGGTCCTTTTGTAACTAAACTTTAAAGCCAGGACTTTGAATGCCTATAACCAAATTAGTAGCTGGAGGAATTAAATTGTTTTCCCGCCAAGTTCTGTCTTTTAAGTGTCCAGTTGTCTGTTAAAGAAGTCACAATCCATAAGTCATTTAATCGTCTTAAAACCTTTACATGTAAATCAAGTTTTTCTTCAAGTTGATTTATAAGATCTGCTACCGTAGTATTGTCATCAATAGTGATAAGTGCATTTTGCGTAGTTTCCTTTTTTGGGGTATAAATAGCACCTAAATCTTCGTTATTTACCATGATATCTAAGGTTTGATTTAAGCTGCTTAAGCGCTCAATTTTCAAAAATGGGTAAATGCTATTAATCGTTTCGTTTATTTCGTCAAAAGTTCTTCCTGGTTCTATTCTTATCTCCATAAACAAGATTTTAAAAAGGGATTGCAAAATTCAGAATCGTTAGTCCTTTTTGTAAATCGTATAAAACTAGTAATAATATCACTTTAGCAGAGTGATCTGAATCAACCGTCACTTTGAGATTAATCAATATTACTTAGCTAAAAGATAAACGGGAATACAGTACCCGTTTATCTTATTCTTAGTTTGAACAAAGTATTATTTAGTAATTCAGATTGTTTCAATGTGATTTGAAACACGTGCAAACCTGATTTACATCAATCCTACTCGTTAGTCAGTATTGTATATTTACTTGGACTAAGATTTTACATTAGGAGGTTTGTATGCAGGTATTCTAGATCCGGCCTATATCAAGACAAGTCGGTTATTACATAATTTTGCATGTATCTAATAGTATTAATTCAAAGTCAGACAATTTGTATTATTGTAAACTATATATCTTATTAAAAAATGAAAAAGTTAATTTCTTTACTATTACTATCAGTTGGATTGATGGTTTCTTTAAAGCTGGTGGCCCAAAAAAAAGGTGTTACGACTCAAACAGCAACGAAATCGAAAGGGTATACCATTATAAATTCGGGGGAACAACCTATAACCATTTATAAATATGTACCTGGATTATATCCTCCAAAGGAGGCTGAGAAAAACGCCCCTCAATATTTCTTTGCAACGAAATCTTCAGATGAACTTAAGGAGCTTACTAAGGAAAATCTGAAAAGTGCATTTCCGGATAAACATACTTTTCATGACGCATTGGATGCTACTTTCCCAAAAGATGACGACTTGATGACTTATGACAAATTTCACAAGATGTATAAAATAAATCATCTTGTTTCCGCAAAGTAATGAATAAGCCAGAATAATTTTAGAGAAACCTGACAACATACAAGATTGTAAACTGCAAAGTTTAAATAACGCCGGTTCTATGTTGGGCGATGTAGATTGTAATATTGAGCCGGCATTTATCATTATTGCTGTTACAATTGCCCGTTTAAAACTGAACACAATTACAAATCTCTATTCGACATTGACCTGGAAGTAGCAATGTCTCTTCTTCATTTTATTATCATATGTAATTAAATACTACCCTTTTTAGAATTTATACTAATTCAATAGGCGAGTTAGAATATATGGATTATGTAAGGCCTTAAATAAAACCTTGAAATCAATAAAAGAAATATCACTTGAGCCAAAGCCTGGTAAAATTTACTGGATTAATTGCGAACGTGAATGGAGGGAGGAATTTATATATTTTGTGTTGGTTGATAGATTTCACGATGATAAGGATAGGCAACCATTGGAATTCGAACATAATCATCCAGGATTTGGAGACGAGCAAGAATTACAAAAAAGTTGCGGGGGCACTTTGAAAGGTATCGCCAGGCACCTTGATTACATAAAAAATCTTGGTTGCACCGCAATATGGTTAAGTCCGGTCTTTAGAAATAATCCGGAATCGTATCATGGTTACGCGATTGAAAATTATCTTGAGGTAGACGAAAGATGGGGTACTAAAGAAGATCTGGAAAAATTGGTGGATAGTGCGCATAGTATGGACATCCGTGTATTCTTAGATATTGTGCTTCATCATTCAGGTGATAATTGGAACTATCCTGGCGGTAATAGTTATAATTATTATAATGGGTCTCAATTTCCGCTTGAGAAATGGCGTTATGAAGATAAGCCCGTTCCCGTCGAATTGAGGAATCCTGAATTGTATAACAGGAAAGGCGAGATAAAGAATTTTGACACTTTCCCTGAAACAAAAGATGGCGACTTTTTCAGATTGAAAGCTTTCCGGAACGACAATTCGGATGAAGCATTATATTTACAGGAACTGTTGATTACCCTGCACTGTTACTGGATGCGGGAAACTGATATTGATGGTTTCCGTATTGATGCCGTAAAACATATGGGAGAAGAATATATGAGCAGGTTTTGTTCCTATATCCGTGAGTATGCGTACACATTAGGCAAAAAGAATTTCTTTCTATTTGGTGAATTATTGGGAGGGGAGGAAAATTATACCCGTTACATGAGCCCCAAAACAGCCGTTTCACTTGATGATAGAAATCTCTATTATGGATTGAATTCAGTGCTTGACTTTCCTCTTTATCATATTCTTGAAGGAGTTATTAAAGGAAAGGACTCTCCTGATAAATTGATAGAGCGGTATGAGATGCTACAACGAAATGCACTCAACCGTGGAGAATATGGTGAGTACCTAATAACGTTTATTGATAATCACGACCAGGTAGGAGAAATTGTAAAACACCGGTTTGGATACGATGCGCTTCCTAAACAAGTGGTAGCAGGTATTGGATTTTTGTTATGTTCATTGGGTACTCCCTGCATTTATTACGGAACTGAACAAGGTTTGGAAGGATGTGGCACTGGCGATTATTTTATACGGGAGTGTTTGTTCAGTCTTCATGATTATAACGTAAACCTATTAAATCAGCAATCCTCGATATATAAATCAATCGCAGCAATTTCCAATATTCGCAAAGCAAGCCCCATCCTGAAGTTTGGCAGGATGTATATGAAAAAAATGTCATCTGATGGTATTTCATTCCACCTACCCAATTGCCCTAAGTGCACT
>JBDSBP010000402.1:0-5430 GCA_039921525.1 Chitinophagaceae bacterium
TTATCAAGACTTCCGGCGATGAAAGCGGCTACTGCTGCGCCAACACCGAATGCTGCCATTACGGTACCATAGGATTTGTCATCCAAATGCAAACCGGTTTTAATGTGCCCAATGGTGTTTACTAAAATCATTGCGCCGGCTATAGCTGAAACAAATTCAATACTTAAAGCAAAGCGCAATATTTTATTCCCGAATAAAAGCCGGATGCCTTTAAAAACATCACCCCAGGTGTTTTGTGATTTCGTTTCTTCCGCCGTAACTCCCTTCTGCAATTCATGCCGTGGTATAGCCAGTATTAAAATGGCAGCTACAATAAACGAACCTGCATCCACAAAAAATATTTCCCGCGCACCAAGCCAGACAGCCATTACTCCAGCGAGTGCCGGTCCTAATATACCCAGCAATTGATAAGTAGCAGTAGACAAACCCACTGCCTCGCGATAGTATTTACCCTCAATTATTTGTGGAATAACGGCACGATATGTAGGTGTAAAAAAAGCATTAAAGACATTCAGCAAAAACACCAACACATAAATATTCCATTCAGCGTTTATAAAAGGCAGAAAGCAAATAATACCCATCCGAATAAAGTGAGTGATATATAAAATTTTCTTACGGTCAATCCTGTCAGCTACCACACCAGCAAACGGAGAAAAGATAATAAATGCAGTAACTCTTAAAGTAAGAGCTGTAGCCAGTATGGCAGCGGAGCGATCCTTACTTATTTGGTAGGCTAATAATGCCAGGCCCACCCAGGTGAATGCGTCACCAATTAAACTGATCGTTTGTGCCAGGTATAGTTTTAAGAATACCTTATTTTGTAATGCTTTGAAAGGCTCTGTCAAAGCTTGCAGAATAGTTCTTTTACCGGTTGTTACCATTTGAAGGATATTATTTTGAAGTAAAAGTGTTGATGTCTATTACACTGGTATTCCTGTTTTTAACCATTTCGATGTAATCACTTTGAATCATTACTGCCTGGTTAATAAGCACCACCCAATCCAGGTAACTTATATCGCCATTGAGAAACTGTTTGTTAGCTGTGCTCGTTATAACGTCAGCATTTTTTAGGGCCGTTGTTTCATAGTAAGCTATCGCATCAGTATATTTCCTGTATTGGGTGATTGCAGTTTTATAAGCCGATTCAAAAGTTTTTACATTCACATCATACTCAGACGCAACAACCTCTTCATTCGCTCTGGCAGCATTAATTCTTGCCCTTTGACCACTGGCAAATATTGGAATACCGAGGCCTATTTGTACAGCCTGGAATTGAGGTGTACTGTTGTACACCTTGTTATTTGCGCCTGTACCTTTTATACTCATCAGGTTGTAGCCTAAAGTAAGATCCGGAAGTAATTTAGATTTCTCAACCTGCGTAGCAGCCACGGCTATTTGCTGTTGTTGCTTTAGGAATTTAATATAAGGATGTGAACTAAATAGCGATGTGTCAGCATTTAAAAGAATATTCATTTTGAATTCCTTCTCAGCAGGAATAAAAATAGTGGTAGTATTGAGCAGTAGCTGAAATTGAATTTCCAGCAAATCTATGTCCTGCTGTAATTGGGAAAGTTGCAGTCCGATTTGTCCCCGCAGGTTTTCAGCGGTTGTTTTTTCCAGCACGTTACTTTCACCTTTATCAAAACGTAGCGAAGCCTTTCTTAAGAACTCTGCATAAATGCTATCGTTTCTTTGTAATAATTTTTGCTTCTGCAGTAAATAGAGTAGGTTGTAATAAACCTGTGTCACATCTTTTTTTAATTGCACTTCCCTCACGCCAATATTTAATAAACTGCTTCGCCATTGTTCACTTAACAAGGATTTTTGGGCGGCATACACTTTAGGGAAATTGATCGTCTGAGCAACACCTATTTTTGTATCGCCATAGGCACTATTAATTTGCCCAAACTCGCCGAAGACACTCGTAGGCGGAATTGTCTTGCCTGTTCGAATAAGTTTCTCCTGGTAAGCTGCTCTTAATTTCTCACTCTTTACTGATAGATTATTCTTTATTGCAGTGTCGATGGCCGACTGTAAACTAATAGGTGATTGGGCTTTTGTATATTGAAGGGATGAAAGCATCACTAATAAAATGATTGCCAGCGACACAGGTATCTTCTTTTTCCATGAAATGCCTTTCTCAAACATAGTATAAAGGATTGGTAAAACAAATAAGGTTAAGAATGTGGCAATAAGAAGTCCTCCGATCACTACGGTTGCCAGTGGGCGTTGTACTTCAGCACCTTCACCTCTGCTAAGCGCCATTGGTAAGAATCCGAGTGATGCCACGAAAGCCGTCATCAAAACCGGTCGCAATCGAAGCTCAGTTCCTTCCATGATCACTTCTTTCACATCAGTCTTTCCTTCTTTTTTCAACCGCTTAAATTCTGCTACTAACACAATTCCATTTAATACGGCCACGCCAAACAAGGCGATGAAGCCAACACCTGCTGAAATGCTAAATGGTATACCACGAAGAGCCAACGCTAAAATTCCTCCGATGGCAGATAGGGGAATGGCAGAATAAATAAGTATTGCTTGTTTGGCCGAACCAAAAGCAAAGTATAACATCAGGAATATGAGAAATAAGGAAACGGGAACTGCAATCATTAATCTTTTTTTTGCAGCTACCAGGTTTTCAAAAGCGCCGCCATAGGTGATGTAGTACCCTGGTGGTAATTTCATTTGTTGTGTCGCTTTCTGTTGTAACTCCTGTACCATGCTTTGAATATCTCTACCCCTCACATTAAAACCGACTATTATTCTTCGCTCTGCGTTCTCTCTTTGAATCTGGTTAGGACCCTCAACAATTTCAACACTGGCAACCTGGCTCAAGGGAATCTGTGTGCCTTTTGAGGTTGGTATTAGTAGATTTTGAACATCTGACAGGTCTTTTCGTTTTTCACCGATCAACCGAACTACTAAATCGAAACGTTTCTCGCCTTCATATACCATTCCACTGCTTTGGCCTGCAAACGCCGTATTCACCACCCTGTTGATGTCACTGATATTTAGTCCGTATTGCGCAATGATGGCGCGGTTATAATGGATAACAATCTGGGGCATACCTGTAACTGCCTCGATATACAAACCGCTACTTCCCTTTACGGTACTGCAAATATTGCCTAGTTGCTTCGCGAGCTGTGCGAGCTTATCTAAATCTTCACCAAATATTTTACAAACAACATCCTGTCTCGCGCCTGACATCAATTCATTAAATCGCATGGCGACGGGATATTGAAAGCCAAAAGTAACTCCGGGTACTGCTTCTAACTCTTTGCTCATTTTGTCTTCCAGTTCTTCATAGGTTTTGGCCGATACCCATTTGCCCTTGTCTTTGAGGTTGATCATCATGTCAGTTGCATCAATAGGCATCGGATCAGTGGGTACTTCGCTGCTGCCTGTTTTACCAACTATTTTTTCTATTTCCGGAAACTTTGCTAAAAGGATCTTTGATGCTTTTGAAACGGCTTCCATGGATGTATTTAAATTACTACCCGGTAGCACCCGGGTTTCAACGGCATAATCACCTTCTGGTAATGCAGGGATAAATTCACCTCCAAGCTGAAATAAAACAAAAACTGCTACTGCAAAAAAAGCGATCACAATGGCAATGATTGCCTTTGGTATCCTTAATGCTCTTTCAAGGGCACGTCGATAAGTACGTTCCAAACGGGCCATCATTTTATCTGAAAAAGTTTCCTTGTGCGAAATCTTTTTGCTTAAGAAAACTGAGCTCATCATCGGAATGTAGGTAAGGGAAAGAATAAACGCACCTGCTAAAGCAAAAGCAACTGTTTGCGCCATTGGTTTAAACATTTTTCCTTCAATACCCTGTAAGCTAAAAATCGGCAGGTACACAATCAGGATAATTATTTGTCCAAACACGGCACTATTCATCATGCGTGATGCAGATTCTTTTACCTCACCATCCATCTCCGGCTGAGCCAGCTTATTTACCTTTTCGAAATGTTTGCTATGTTTTAGCTTGTGCATAACGGCTTCCACAATAATTACCGCCCCATCTACAATGAGCCCAAAATCCAATGCGCCGAGACTCATCAGGTTTCCACTGACTCCAAACAGGTTCATCATTATAACTGCAAACAACATAGACAGGGGAATCACCGATGCAACCAGTAGTCCGGCACGAAAGTTTCCAAGAAAAAAAACGAGTACAAAAATTACTATAAGTGCTCCTTCTGCCAGGTTTCTTGTAACAGTGCTGATCGAGTTGTTAACCATTTTTGTACGATCAAGAAAGGCATCAATTATAACACCTTCCGGCAAGGTTTTTTGAATTTGTGCAACACGTTGTTTGATGCTTTTAATTACTTCATTACTATTGGCGCCTTTCAGCATCATAACCACTGCCCCTGACACCTCCTGCTGACCATTATATGTCATTGCCCCATACCTGGTAGCACTACCCAGCTTCACCTCTCCGATATTGCGGATCAATAACGGCGCGCCATCAGTGAGATTCTTTATGACAATGTTTTGAATATCTTCAAAACCGCCCACTAAACCATCAGTTCTTATAAATAACACGGTTGGGCCTTTTTCAATATAGGCGCCTCCTGTGTTTTGATTGTTATTTTCCAGGGCGGAGAACACATCATTGATCGTAATGTTATTCGCTTTTAGTTTCGCGGGATCAACAGCAATCTCGTATTGTTTTAAATATCCACCAAAGCTGCTGACTTCAGCAACACCTTTAACACCTAACAGTTGTCGCCGGACGATCCAGTCCTGGATCGTTCGTAGCTCCATTGCAGAATATTTGGTTTCATAACCCTTTTTAGGTCTGACCGCGTACTGGTAAATTTCTCCAAGGCCAGTAGTAACAGGTGCCAGTTCTGGCGTGCCAAATCCTTTGGGGATCAGCTCCTGTACCCTTTGCAAACGCTCTGTTACCTGCTGCCTTGCCCAATATACGTCCGTTGATTCTTCAAATACAATTGTAACTACCGATAACCCGAACCTTGAAAAACTTCGAATTTCTTTAAGTCCGGGAACATTGTTACATACCTGTTCAATGGGAAACGTAATCAAACGTTCGACATCCGGCGCACCCAGTGAAGGGGTAACAGTTATTATCTGGACCTGGTTATCGGTGATATCAGGGACTGCATCTATAGGAAGTTTTGTGATTTCATAACTTCCATAAAATATGAGACCGATAATAAAAAGTCCGATGATAAGTTTGTTCTTTATGGAGAACTCAATGATCTTATTGAGCATGATTCTTTTTATTAATCATTAAAATGATTGTCAATTTTAGATCTTATTGAACAATAACTAATCTTCATTGATGGGTAGCTAATGCCAGCAATTGTTCAATGCAATAAGTAAAACGACAGAAATAAATATGAGATGATTTGCTTGCTGAAAGCAACAATGCTGAACGATGGAATCATTCAGCTATAG
>JBDSBP010000403.1:0-19220 GCA_039921525.1 Chitinophagaceae bacterium
CAGAATAATTATTTTAACGCAGATGGTGGTGGCGGTGTGCCTTTTACAACCATGGTGATGCCACCAACACAGGGACCATATGATGCCAACGGTAAGTACACCGTTTTTACAGGTGTGCCCTGGGGACAAACTAACCCATATGGTATTTCTAAAGAAGAGCACAGGTTTAATCCATCGTTACGGCTTATCGGCAATGCCACTGTAACGTATGCGATAGTAAACGGTCTTAAATTAAGACTTAGCGCTGGTGTAGATAATAGCTGGAGCAGAACAGACTATTATGCACCCAGTACCCTGAGCCTGTACGTTAATGGAGGTGCGTTTGAAAACTATAGCAATACTTCCACTATTGTTAATGAAAACCTGCTGAACTATAACAGAACTTTTAATAAACACATTATAGATGCGGTCGGTGGTATAACTTACCAGGCCAGTAAATCGCAAAACCTCAATAGTGGCACGGCCACGGGATTCCTGACAGATATCTACCAGAATAATAATATTAATGCATCCACCGTTAAAGCAGTTCCGGGCACGGGTTATAATGACAATAAACTGGTTTCTTATTTGGGCAGGGTGAACTATACTTACTCACGCAAATACCTCCTCACACTTACCGGCAGGTATGATGGCTCATCAAGGTTTAGTGAAAATCATAAATATGGCTTTTTCCCTTCAGGGGCTGTTGGATGGAGAGTGTCGGAAGAGTCTTTTATGCAGCCTATCAGAGCGATTTCCAACCTGAAACTGCGGGCGAGTTATGGCTTATCAGGCAACCAGGCAATTGGTAATTACCAGACCCTGGGACAGTTGTCCAATCAAAATATCACCTTGAACAATGCACCTGTTACAGGATATTACTTAAGTCGCCTTGAAAACAAAAATCTTAAATGGGAAACAACCAAACAGCTGGATATCGGTATTGATATGGGGTTTTTCAACGAAAGATTGACGCTTGCTGCGGATTATTATGATAAGAAAACATCAGACCTATTGCTGAATGTAACCCTGCCTACCTCGTCAGGATTTTCAACCGTTTTGCAGAACGTGGGCGCAGTAGGTAATAAAGGATATGAATTTCAACTAACCGGTAGAATTCTTACCGGCAACAGCCTGCAATGGACTTCGATAGGTACTTTTTCACACAACAAAACAAAGATACTTGACCTTGGTAAAGATGCACAGGGTAATCCTATCACCTATAAAGAAGTAGGCACCGGCGGTAACTGGTTCCCCATGATCCTTGGCCAGTCTATGCAGCAGCTTTTTGGTTACAAAGTGTTAGGCGTTTACCAGTCAGACGCTGAAGCAGTAACAAATGGCGAGCCGACCAAAAAAGCGGGAGACTATAAATTTCAAACTACACCCGGCAATATATTGGCTAACGATAACAGGGTTATCCTCTCACACTTTGAGCCAAAATTCACCTTCGGATTTAATAATAATTTTTCTTACAATAACCTGAGCCTGTCATTTTTAATTGTAGGGTCTTATGGTAATGACATTGCCAACGAATTCCGTAAATACAATATCACTCTCAATGGTAAATGGACCCCCACAAAAGAAGCTTATAACAACCGGTATATCGCGGGCAAAGGAGCCAATATGTTCGACAGGCCGCAGTTTGATAATAGTGGCAGTGCTATCAGGGATTATGCCAATAGCCTGTGGAAAGAAAATGGGTCTTACTTAAGGTTTAGGGATATTACCCTGGCATACGATTTTACACCTTCGTTTTTAAAGTCGATTAAAATATCATCGTTACAGGTATATGTCAGCGCGCAGAATTATATCACCCTAACCAAATACTCCGGTTATGATCCTGAAGCGTCCTGGCAGTCGGCTACTATTAATGGATGGGACCGTGGTAACTATCCCGGCACGAAGGGAATTACAGGTGGTTTAAAAGTTAATTTTTAGTTGCTAAAAACTTTTTACATGAAAAAAATATCAATCATCATTATACATTCTCTTATCCTGGTTTTTTTGTTATCAGGATGTAAGAAAACACTGGAAGAAAAACCAAAGACTTTTGTAAGTCCCGACGCCTTTTTCAACTCACCTGCCAGTTATGACCTTGGCATGGTGGGTGTTTACAGGGTGGTGCCCTCGACGCTGGGTGGTAACGGCTGGCTTACAAGAGAAAGTTTTAGTGATATCATAGGTCCCGTGTCCGGGGCCTATGAGCAAGGTTTGCCGGTTTATCAAAATAACCATAAGCCATTTTTTTACAATGTAAGAGATCAGTGGACCAACCATTATTCCATTGTGAAAGATGCTAATTTTATGCTGAAGAAATTAGACGAGTCCACTATTCTTTCGGCTGCCCAGAAGAGTGCACTCTCCGGGGAGGCTCACTTTCTAAGGGCTTATGCCTATTTTCAACTGGTACAACTTTATGGCGATGTGCCATTACGTACCGCTCCATTGGAAGATCTTAGCAACGTTCAAATTTCAAGAACGCCACAGGCAGACGTATACAAACTTATATTGGATGACCTGACTTTTGCAGAAAGCAACCTGCCAGATAATGCGCCACGACTAGGCCGTGTATATAAATTGGTGGCCACGGCATTACTGGCCAAAGTATATTTAACCATGGCAGGCAATCCTTTAAATCAAACGCAGTACTATACTAACGCAAAGGATAAAGCCCTGGCTGTTATCAATTCAGGACGATTCACCTTGCTGGATGATTTCTCGAAAGTATTTCATAATACAACCTTTACCACGGAAAGTATTTGGGAACAAACCTATCAGCCGGGCATTGGCGGCAACCCCCTGATGGGGAATAGCGCCACCGCACCGGGATTTGTTTATATTCTTACACCGGCTACCTGGTTTATAAACAGCTTTGCTGCCGGCGATCAAAGAAAAGTATGGGGCATAAAAGAAAATTACACAGTACCCACCGGGGTGCTGCTGCCATTTTTTCAAAAATTTGTTGACCTTACTTACCTGGATGCCGGCAAAGCCGCTTCAGGAGCGGGGATATTGGCTTATACTGTGCCAATTTTACGACTGGCAGAAATGTATCTTATAGCCGCCGAAGCGGAAAACGAAGCCAATGGTCCAACCGCTATCGCTTATCAAAACATCAACAAGATAAGATCGAGAGCAAGAGTAAATAAATCCGATCCCACCAATGTTCCTGATTTGGCAGGCCTTTCAAAGGCCCAGTTCAAAGACGCTGTTTTAATGGAACGTAAATGGGAGCTTAGCCTGGAAGGCAGCACGTGGTATGATTTAAAGCGTACCAACACACTAAGCAGGATTCAAACGTTAAGACCTACTACTCTTGTAACCCCAATTGGTGCGTATAACCAGACCTGGTATATACCTGATGTTGAAATTCAAAATAACAACATAGCGCAGAACCCAATTTATCAATGATATGCAGTCAGGCATTGGGGCTACGAAGACTCGCCACATCTGAATTACGAATTACGAATTACGAATTACGGGGGCTGGTCGTTATTCGTTATTCGTAATTATTTATGGCGAACCGAAATACATAAATAAGCCTTATATTTTACTTATGACAAGAAGATTTTATTTATCATTTGTACTACTGCATTTCTTTTTTCATGGCAGCACACAGGTTAGCCTATTCGTTGCCGTTAATGGGAATGATAACAACCCTGGAACATTATCAAGTCCATTAAAAACACTACAGACGGCATTGGGTAAGGTAGGCATGGCTAAGGAACATTCAGTAAGTATCTTTTTAAGATCAGGTACTTACTACCCGGCGAAAACCATCGGCATCACTCCTGACTTATTGAACAATCACAAGCTTGAAATATCCGCTTACCAAAATGAAACCGTTATAATCAGTGGTGCGATAAAAATAACTCCGCAATGGCAACCCTACAAAGAAAAAATGTTACAGGCTTCCATTGGTAAAGATATTGTTATAGACCAGTTGTTTTGCAATGGCAAACCACAACATATGGCGCGTTATCCTGATTTCGACAGCACTGCCGGTTTCTTAAATGGAACGGCCGCAGATGCTATCAGTCCATCGCATGTTAAAAATTGGGCAGATCCAGAAGGCGGCTATGTTCATGCACTGCACCAGGGTGAATGGGGAGGTTTTCATTATCGCATTACCGGGAAAACCGATAAGGACAGTTTGTTGCTGGAAGGTGGCTGGCAAAATAACCGACCTGCACCCATGCATAAAAAATATCGGTATGTAGAAAATATTTTTGAAGAATTAAACGCACTTGGCGAATGGTTTTATAATGCCGGTTCCGGTATGTTGTATTATTATCCGCCCAAAGACATAAATATAAAAACGGCATTGTTTGAACGATCTGTATTGGATGATATCATTCAAATAAAAGGAAGTGAAAAACAACCGGTACAAAACGTCACTATTATAGGAATTTCTTTCACGGGCACCAACCGTACTTTTATGCTTACGAAAGAACCATTACTGCGTAGCGACTGGACAATCTACCGTGGCGGTGCAATCTTAAGCGAAGGCGCAAAGAATGTCCATATCAGCAATTGCTCGTTTAGTTACTTAGGAGGTAATGCTGTTTTTGTAAGTAAGTATAATCGAAATGTTTCAATAGAACATAATTACATTCATCATATTGGTGGTAACGCCATTGCTTTCGTGGGAGATACGGCAGCAGTTCGTTCTCCTTCTTTTCGCTACCAGGACTTTGTGCCTATTGCTGAAATGGACAAAACACCGGGACCTAAAACAAATAATTACCCGGCCGAATGTTCGGCCTACGATAACCTTATTAATTTTATTGGCACTATTGAAAAACAGGTGGCAGGTGTGCAGATAAGTATGTCGATGGATATCACCGTTAGCCATAATACTATTTATAATGTGCCTCGCTCGGGTATTAATATTGGTGATGGCTGCTGGGGAGGCCATATCATAGAATTTAACGACGTTTTTAATACGGTTTTAGAAACAGGGGATCACGGTGCTTTCAACTCCTGGGGCAGGGATCGTTTCTGGCTGCCTTCCATAAAAAAGGTTGACTCACTTGTTGAAAAATATCCCGAACTTCCATTGCTGGATGTAATCAAACCTATAACGCTACGCAATAACCGCTTTTATTGTGCCCATGGCTGGGACATTGATCTGGACGATGGCAGCAGCAATTATCATATTTATAATAACCTCTGCCTTAACGGGGGCCTTAAACTTCGTGAGGGCTATTATCGAATAGTGGAAAATAACATTATAGTAAACAACACTTTTCATCCTCATGTATGGTTTGCAAAAAGCAAGGATGTTTTCGCGCACAATATTGTAACGTCTGACTATGCGCCCATACAAATACCTATATGGGGCAAACAGGTAGATAGTAATTTTTTTATACAGAAGTCGGCGCTCGGGTCAGCACAGAAAAACAAAACGGATCTCAACAGTCTCCAGGGCAACCCTGAATTTGTGAATGATGGTACGGGTAATTTTAATGTTAAGCCAACATCAAAGGCCCTGGCTATTGGGTTCAGGAATTTCCCCATGAATGAATTTGGCGTGGTAAGCGCTTCCTTAAAACAAAAATCATCTAAGCCCACGATAACCGGAATAAGAACGTTGGGGCCCGAGAAGAAAGGAGCCACTACAGAATGGCTGGGAGCCAAAATTAAAAATGTGGAAACGCTGGGTGAGCAATCTGCTTCCGGCCTGCCTGATAAAATGGGCGTATTGATGGTAGAGGTTGTTCAAGGTACCCTGGCAGAAAAAAATGGGCTGGTACCAGGCGATGTTATTCGCAAGATCAATGGCAAATCGGTGTCAAACGTTGCGGAGATGTTGAACAGTCTGCAGGTGATTATGTGGCAGGGTGGTGCGCAAGCTACTATTTTACATAACCAGCAGCTGAAAGATGTGCGGTTGCGGTTGAAGTAAGCTGTCAGCTATCAGCCTCTAGAGTGATGCTAATTTCTAAAAACAGTTCCATGAAAAATATCGTTTCCATTATTCCACTCTTTTTACTATGCCTGTTTACAAATGCCCAACAGCCATTAACAGGCCGTAATTCCGTTATAAAAGTGAAAGCTGATGCAATTACGTATCTGTATGGAACGAAGGCTTCCAAATCAACAGGTGATGTATCCCGGAATAATGGCGACTTCCTGACCTTTTCGGGAACAGCCACCATTGAGTGGGTGATTAATGTTGCGGCTGGAGGTACCTATGAAATTAACTTTACCTATGGTTTAAAATCTGACAGTTCTGTGAATAACCTGGTGGAGATTGAAACCGGCAAAAATAATATTACTCAAAAAATATATCCCACTTTTGGAGCATTTGGGCAAGGCTCGTATGAAAGGATATTACTAAAAGAAAAAGTTGAGATGCAGGCCGGCGAGCAACTCTTAGCCTTACGGGTACCCGCTGCACCCGAACGGAAGGTTCTTAATTTCCGTTGTCTCGAACTCATTCCAATGGCTGCAAAGCAGGCGATTCAATTTGATATGGAAGAAGCTGAAAAATCGAGGGCAAACACGGAGTGGTTGAACAAAGCCGGCTACGGAGTTATGTTTCACTGGACCTCACAATCTGTTAATAAAGACGGAACTCAAAAGCCTTATGAACTGGCCGTAAAAGAATTTAACCTGGGCGCCTTTGTTAATATGGTAACTACTACCGGTGCCGCGTATGTTATTTTTACCATTGGCCACGCAGAGCCATTCTGTCCGGCACCCATAAAAAGCTGGGAAAACTACCATCCCGGTCATACCACAAAAAGAGACCTGGTCGCTGAAATGGCCGATGCATTATCTGCCAGGGGCATAAAACTTTTATGCTATTTTCCTACCCATATCATTGCAAAATATAAAAAAGCAACAGAGAAGGAGTTTACTGAAATGAATAAGAATATTATAACGGAATTTGGTGAACGATATGGCAAGAAAATAGCCGGGTATTGGTTTGATGGATGGTACCAGTGTTATGAAGAGTATCCTGGTTTTTCTTTTAAAGACTTTTTTAAAATTTGCAAAGCCGGCAATCCTGATCGGATTGTAGCACTTAACTCCTGGATATACCCTCCTGTTACCGAATGGCAGGAATATTGGGCCGGTGAAACCGCTAGCCCTGTAGAACTACCGGTGGCGGGTACCCTTAAACGAGGGCCGGGCAAAGGTTTAAGATACCAGGCCCTTTTAATTATGGAGCCTTACTGGGTGCAGGAGAAAGCCGATATACCCGACCCACGTTTTACCTCAGATAAATTAAGCGAATATATTTTGAATTGTAAGAAGAACGGGGGAGCGGTCACCATTAATATGGGCATTTACCAGGATGGAACAGTTGGAACGAAGGCGTTGGAAGTTATGAAGGAAGTTCGTAAGCGTGTTGGTAGTGATCGATGAAGATGCATGCAGGTATTGGCTATCGGCCGTAAGCCCTGGTAACATCTGTTACACTGATGACAAACCAGCATTGTTCTGCCTGAACGACCTCTCAGCCAGGCGGAGATTGCAAATGTTTAAAAGAATATCGGTTTTAATCGTCTCCCCTTCATGCGAATTAAATTCAAAATTCTTCCAAAATTATTTTCTTACTTACCGTAATACCAGCTGTTGTTCCCATTGCTACTGCATTGGCAACTGTACGCATACGCGTCGCATTATCGCCACAGGCAAAAACTCCATCAACGGTTGTTTCCTGGAAAGGGTCTGCCTTAATATATCCATCGTTCGTTAATTCACATCCTAACGATTCCGGAATTTTACAATGTTGTTCGAAAGATACAGGTGCATATAAAGCCTTGATAGAAGATTTGATTCCGTCGCGGAAGATAATATTTGTAAGGTATCCATTTATGTGTTCTAATCTTTCAACGTGTTTTTCTTCTACTTTAATATGGTGTTTTTCGAGTTTCGCAGTTTGCTCAGCCGTTAAAGTAACAGTTCCGTTGGTAAACAAGGTTAAATCATTGGTCCAGTTTGAAATGAGCCTGGCTAATTCAAAACCAGACTCCCCGTTGCCCAGGATGCCTGTTTTTTCATGTCGAACTTCATATCCATGACAGTAAGGACAGTGAAGAACGGAGATACCCCAACATGCTTCAAATCCGTCAATGCCAGGCATAATATCTTTTATGCCTGTTGCAAAAATTAATTTCTTTGCGGTGAATGATTCACCTGAAGCTACCTGGATTTGAAATCCATTTTTGTTTTTAACACCGCTTGTTGCTAAACCATCAAAGAACTTTACCGTTTCATAATTCTTAACCTGCAGCTTTGCTGATGCAGCAATTTCTGTTGGCGTGTCGCCGTCATGTGTTATGAAGTTGTGTGAATAAGGTGTTTGCCTGTTACATGGTTTGCCGCCATCAATTATTAAAACTTTTCTCAAGGCTCTACCAAGAGCCATGCCAGCTGCAAGGCCTGAATAACTACCTCCAACTATTATTACATCAAAAGTATTATTGTGTGTCATCGTATTATATTTTTAAATTTCTTATAAGGAAACCGTAAAAATGGAAGCTTCTGCTTCTCTGCTTGGCATAATAAATTTACCTCAATACATCAGTTATAAATACTTAAAGAATTTAGTTATTGAGACTTACCGGGTTTACTTGAAATCATCCGAATAATCGAATCAACAATTGGGACGCCGGCGAATACTATCCATGGAACTAACAAAATGGTCAGCAAGAATGTTCTCTGATATAGAGGCAAAATAGATAAGGGCTTGCCAAACAGGTAAAAAAATAGCGTGATAGATGGATAGATCACAACCCATATCTTAAAGGTTGCAACTAATTTCATTTTAGTTTTCATGCTGATTGTTTTGGAATTTTTATTTTGTTTAATAAGCAAAAGTACTGGCAGATGTAACTTGTTTGATAGGACAAGAATGAAGTTGAGCGGGACTTATTTAAAATTGTGCATGAAAGATTAAGGTGAGTACTGTATGGTTTTGAATAACCTGGTAAAGCAGGGAATATTTTTTGAAATTCTAATAACCGTACAAAACACTTTTTGCAGACAAATTAGACCTGTTTGCATATCATTTTCACAAAAGCCGAAATAATGAGAGACCTTCATGCCCTTTAGTTAGGTACTTCACATTATGAAAAAATCGTTGGTATTCTTGTTACACCTGGGTTTTTGGGCGTGTTATTTCATATTGATAGCAATCATGTTAGCAGTTTACTATAGAAGTATTGTTAATGTCGGTAACCGGGAACCCAGAATTTTAAATGCTTTTAAAAGTCTTTTCTTTTTTGCATTTATTCCTTCGTTCATTTCATATTTCTGCTATTATTTCATATTATTTTCCAGGTACCTTCAACACAAAAAAATTTTTCTTTCAATAATCCATGGCATATTCATTTCTGCAGGAGCTGCCCTGTTTGGCTATATCCTGATTCGGTACTCGATAGAATCGGGGTATATGATAGACATGGATGAGGGAGGCAAACATGGCAGATCGACCGCTATTGTAGTGATAGTTGCTATGACCCTTATTGGTATAATATCTGGTGTAGTGGCACTGGTGATCAAAGGGTTTATAACCTGGTTTAATGAAATTAAACTTAAAAAAGCTTTAAAAGAGAAAAACCATGAAATAGAAATGGCATTAATAAAATCGAAACTCGATCCCCATCTTCTTTTTAACACCATCAATAATATAGATGCATTAATATTAAGAGATGCAGTTGAAGCGTCAAATTATTTGAATAAGTTATCTGATATAATGCGGTTTATGTTGTATGAAACAATGGCTGATAAAATTCTTCTGTCACAGGAAATTGAGTATATAGAAAAATATATAGCATTACAAAAAATAAGAACTGCAAATGAAAATTATGTGCACTTTGCCGTAACTGGTAATATTGGGAATAAATTTATTGCCCCCATGGTTTTTATTCCATTTATTGAAAATGCCTTTAAGCATTCCACTAATAAAAAACTTGAAAATGCTATTACGGTTAATATTTTTATAAAGCATGATAGCATACAACTGATATGTGAAAATATATTTGACTCGAGGCAGCCGGTTAAGCAAAATAAAGGGGGTTTAGGCAACGAACTTATTCAAAAGCGGCTAGACCTTATTTATGCTGGAAATCATATTTTGGAAGTGCATAAAACAAATGAACTCTACACCGTAAACTTAACGATTACCAATGGATAAATATACCTGCATCATTATTGAAGACGAACCCCTTGCGCTGGAAAAAACGAAAGCTTTTGTAAACAAAGTTCCTTTTTTGAATCTGAGTGCAACTTTCGACAATGCGCTTAATGGCCTGACGTATCTAAACAACAACAAAGTAGATGTGCTCTTCCTGGATATAAACATGGATGAATTGTCCGGTATAGAGTTATTGGAAAGCTCAAAAATAGCGAGCCAGGTTATTATTACAACAGCATATCAGCAGTATGCATTAAAGGGGTATGAATTGCAGATAACAGATTATCTTTTAAAACCATTTACATTCAATCGTTTTTTACAGGCTGTAAATAAAGCCCAGGAGAATTTAGGTCAACGCATTGCTGATAAACAACTCGATTTTATTTTCATAAAGACAGAAAATCGCCTGGAAAAAATTACCATTAATGATATCCTGTACATTGAGGGAATGAGGGACTACCTGCGCATTCATACTGTAAACAAAAAAATTATGACCCTGCAGGGCTTCAATGAACTTGAACAGCTTCTGCCGTCGAACCTGGTGTGCAGGGTGCATAAGTCGTATATGGTTGCAATAAATAAAATTGAATCTATCGAGCGAAGCAGGATAAAAATTGCAGATCAGTTAATCCCTGTTTCAGAAACATACAAAGAGGCTTTCCTTCAACTCATTAACAGCCGGGCATAACGCTTCCATAATTTTGCGGGCTAAAATAACCCATTTACATGCATACTGCCTCGCTTTGCATAGCTGAATTGCAAGCCCACAAACATTCATATACTTTTGCCTCAGTAGCGCCCTCCTGGAAACATTAATATGGTATTATTATTTGCCCTGTATTAGCACCGAAAATGCTTTTGCGAAAACCGTATTCCAGTTGTTGCATTGTAACAGGAATGTCTCCCGGGAAAAAAGGAAAATATTGCGGAGAATTTTCTATAACGGTGGGGCTCACTGCATTAATGCGAATACCATTATCTAGTTCAATGGCTGCTGCCCGCACGAATGCTTCAACTGCTCCGTTGGCTGCCGATGCATTTGCGAAGTTCAATTGAGGATCATGCGTCAAAGCACCTGAGATTAACGTAAATGAGCCTTTAGGGTTGATATAGTGTTGCCCAATGAGTACCAAATTTATTTGCCCCATCAGTTTGCCTTCGATGCCTTTCCTGAATTCTTTATCTGTCATTTTTTTCCAGGGACCTACATACGTTGGACCTGCTACGTTAACAAGTGCGTCAAAAGCACCTGCCTGCTTGTACATGTTTTCAATGGATTCAAGAGAAGTAATATCTACCTTAATGTCACCAGCCCCGGAAGCTGCTTTAATTACTTCATGTTCTTTTTCAAATGCCCTTGTTAGGTGATTTCCCATTGTGCCTGTTGCACCTACCATTATAATTTTCATTTTTGTACATTTTATGGTTATTAAATAATTACTAGACTGCCGTCAATTAAATTTGGAGTAGGCCTTTGTATGATGCAAAAGTAATGTCAGCATTGGGTGTAAGGACAGGACAGAAATGGAGTTATATAGGATTTGTCCAGAGTTGTCTGCCAATGACAAGAATAGATGCTGACTTCCGAAGTTTAGTTTGTTACACTTCGAAAGTCTGGCCTGGAGGAGTCTCAAATTTAGACTTCCGAAGTCTTCAAGACTTCGGAAGTCAACCCAAGTTCTAACCATTTTTTTTTAACAAATAGCGCTCGTTTATTGAACCCGCCTAAATGTATCAGGTGAATAACTGGTGTGTTTTTTGAAAAATCTGATAAAATAAGAAACATCTTCGTAACCCAGGTAATCGGCTATGTCTTTAATTTGATTGGGGGTAGCCAAAAGATATCTTTTGGCTTCCAGGATAATACGGGCATTTATCAGTTCTGAAGGTGTTTTGCCTATAGTTGCTTTAGTGATTTCATTAAGCTGGTATGTAGAAAGATTCATCAACTCCGTGTATTGAGATACCTGCTTGCGATCAGTAATATGCTTATCCAGGAGTTCTAAAAATTCTTCAAGGCGTTCCTGTGTATATTGACTAATACTTGTAAATGGGTTTTCGGGATTATTGCTTTGCCTTACAAGTTCAATAAAGAAGATATCCAGGTTAGCTTTAATGATTTCCTGGAAACCTTCTTTTTTGTCTGCGTTCTCCTCATCTATATACCTTAATACAGCATCTAATTTTTCAAACCTGCCTACATCAACCTGGCAAAAGTTCTTATTGCTCGCCTTTAATAATCGCTGGGTGGATACCTTGTCTGTCGGATGGTAAAATTCATTATTAAATTCCATTAAGTATCCCGTACAACCTGCTTTCAATCGAAGCTGGTGTACCTGACCAGGTCGCATGAAGAAAACAGAATGGTTATAAATCTCATATAGCGTAAAATCTATTTCATGAGTGCCCATTCCATTTTGCAATGCAAGAATAAAAAAGAAATCATGCCTGTGAAGGTCCTGGAGTAAGTCTTTGCCATCAAGCAAATCCTGAACTCTGCGTATGCTAAAACGCTCAGAGGAAGCTTGTTCTTTAGGAGCTAAGATGATACGTCTTATTGGAATCTTCTTCATGTTGATTTCATTATAACCGATAAAATTGGTTATTTTTTAATTTATGGCATGACTAAAGAATTTAAATATAACTTATAAGCTACAAATTAGGCTATTACAGGGTTTTTCTGAACAAAAGACTTCTTGATCAGCGAAGGTACAATGGCTTTTGCCGGGTGGAATAATGAGTAATCATTGCCAGGTTGATAACGATGTTTATTGGTGCCGTGATCTGCTGATTCTGCTTCTTAATCGGCCAGATACATTGGTAGCAATAGATGTTTGCCCCATCTTTTTTTTCAAAAAGAATATATTTCAATTTTCCGCGTTATTTATCACAGGAAAAATCATTCTTTCACACCGCTAAAATAAAAAATTAAAAAAAATAGATTTTAAAGTCATTATCTTTAGATTCCGATTTAATCCAGTCCTCAGTCAATAACCTTCTTTCGACAAGTAAAAGTACTCACTGGCAATAGCGTTGTATAGTAATACAATGGAGAATAATATCTTTTTGACTTGTTGATTCTATGAATGTATCTTCTGCAGAATCTTTTGATTTCCTATGTCTGGCAACCAATTTTGGTATCTATGTTAGTATCCTGAATAAGATCATCCATTTACAATTAAATAATCAAAATCAACAATATGAACACTGTTATTGAACGATATGTCATCAGGCATACATCAGGTACAAAAGCTAACCAGGTAGAAGAATTTGATTTTAGTAAGTCAAAATTAACGATTGGCCGGGAATCAGGCAGCGATATCCAGTTTGACCCGGAACAGGAGACGATTGTCAGCCGTGAACATGCAAAAATTGAGAAAGTAAGTTCAGACCCGCCAAAGTTTACAATAACCGATAATAACAGCCGCAACGGCATCTTTATAAATAAAACAAGAGTAAAAGGAACTGTTGCCTTGGAGGTAGGAAATGAAGTGCAACTCGGCCAGAATGGACCTACTTTTGTATTTGATATTTACCCGCGCCCGCAGAGCCTGATGGCTGCTACCAGGGTAGTAGACATACCAACGTCTATCAAACCTACCACCATTTCATCTGTTCAAAATACCGGAATAAGCGCCGCGGAACCGGTTAAAACGGGTTTGGGCAAGCAAACAGTCGAGAGAATGCTGGTGAGTGAAAGAAAAAAATCAACCAATAAACTGGCGATAATCCTGGGAGGACTTGTTATAGTTTTGGCTGGGTTGGGGTATGCTTTTAAAGATAAACTGTTCCCTAAACCCGGTGAGACAAAGATGATAACCAATATCGTAAGGGATTCATCAACCATGAACAAAAAATCACCGGAACAAATCGCGAAGGATAATATGGATAGGGTGGTTCAGATTGAATTTGGCTGGCAGTTATTTGACGCAAACACGAGTGATGAGTTGTGGCATAAGTACCAGATATTAAAAGGCACAGATGGACTGAATCATTATACAGCCCTTTACATACAGAACAGCCAGGGAGAAATAGAACCTTTTCTTGATGTGAAAAAAAATGTTCCTATCGGCGCTCCCATTGGCTTTGCTGGTGCAAGCGGTTCAGGTTTTGTGGTATCTGAAGACGGGTTTATTCTTACCAACCGTCACGTTGCAACCAACTGGAACACGAGGTATATTTTTGCGGATTATGCATTTCCTGGTGTGTTGGTAAAAAATGAAGGGGGTAAACTTTTAATAGTACCCGATGTAGCGGTAACGCCCCAGGATGTATTTGGCTGGGTGCCGGCAGAGTCAAAGATGTTGGGTGGGCAACACGTTAACGAAGGATCTATCAAGGGACGGAACACGTATATGAATGTAATCTTTGCCAATACTTCGCTCCGCAGGCCTGTACAATCCGCAACGCCTTCTGACGATCATGACGTAGCCATGATCAAAGTGGAACTACCCGAATCACTATCAAAAGTAATGATGAAGGATAATTATAATAATGTAAAGCCAGGCCAAACGGTAACGGTTATGGGCTACCCGGGTGTAGCACCTGAGCAGTGGGTAGTTCGTAAATCAAATGATCCCTTCAAACCTAACAACCAATACAACACTGTTCCTACCCCAACCGTAACAACCGGAAATATTGGAAGAATAATACCAGCCTCCTCTGATAAAAATCTTACATACAGCGCCTTTGGCGATTCATACCAGTTAACCATAAACGCTACCGGCGCAGGTAATAGCGGCGGACCTATGTTTGACGATGAAGGGAATGTAATCGGACTTTATTATGCTGGCAAATCTGACGCAAGGGGTACGCAGATCTCTTTTGCCGTACCTATAAAATATGGCCTTGAATTAATGGGTAGAAAAAAAATGGGTAATTGATCATAAAAAAAATGCCACTTAATTACCAGTTCTATTTAAAGTTTGTTTAAACCTATTGTAGATGGGACCTTTATTTGAACAGGTTACAGATGTTTCCGGCTACCACCTGGCAGAACAAATCGGGTCGGGGGGTATGGGTGAGGTATTTAAGGCATACAATAGTTCGCTGAACAGGTTTGCGGCAGTTAAAATATTGTACGAAGATATTTATGCCGAACGGTTTAAGAATGAAGCCTATATTCAATCTTCCATAAATCATCCAAATATTGCCAGGCTTTACGAATACGCTACCAACAAAGGCAGGCATTGCATCGTAATGGAATACGTGGAAGGCGAATCAATGGATGCCCTGTTGCACCGGAAAAAGAAACTTTCCAATGAAGAAACAGAAGATATTCTGCGACAGATAATCTCAGCCCTTGCATACCTGCACAAAAAAGATATCTTTCACCGCGACATTAAACCAACAAATTTTAAGGTGCAACCCGACGGCACCGTTAAAATGCTGGATTTTGGCATCGCGAAGCATAAGTATTCTCCAAAATTTACACAAATCGGGTCAATAGTAGGAACAACGGAATACATGGCACCTGAACAATTTCAGCAACGTCCCGAACTCAAATCGGATATATGGGCCCTAGCCGTATTGTGCTACGAATTAGTTACCGGTTACATGCCTTTTGAAGCTTCCAACCCGGTTGAATTGCAATCTAAAATTTTGAAAGGCGTTTTTACAAATCCTAAAATATTATTACCCCAGCTTTCTGAAAATTTATCAACCATAATCGATAAAGGGCTTAAAGTAAATCCGGCTACCCGTATCAATGCGGCAGACATAGCAACATTATTAGGTAAAAAGGATCTTAAAACGGTTAAGAGGATTTATCTTTTTGGGCTTACCGAAAAAAGATTGTTGATACTGGCAGTTGCTGGCTTGACCGTGTTAGTGATTTTATTTCTTTTGATAAATAATAATGATGAAGTAAAAAAAGATGAAGCGGTATATGGAGTGCAGGAAGAAAAGAAAGTGTTGGAAGCGGTATCAACAGGAAGTAAAATAATTATAAATGTGCCGGGAATTTCTAAAGCTGAACTCATTTTAAAAAATGGAGAACACCGCCCGTTGCCTTATACACTTACAGGTAAAGAAGGAGATAAATTTGAGTTTACTATTCATGCAGATGGCTATAATGATAAAGATGTGCAGGTGGTTATAACACCCCGGCGCATTTCCTACGAATTCAATCTTGAAAAAAAATAATAATTGACGATGTTCTGGAAGAAAAAAAATAAGAACAATAGCGAAATTCCTGAATCCGATCCCGGATCAACGAAGCTAAATAGTGCTGATATAAAAGTCATTATTAAAACTGATATGGGAAACGTGAGAACCAATAATGAAGATTCGGCTTCTTTCTTTCGCATTGCTGACGAAAATATAATTCGTGAAAAGGGATATTTGCTCATTGTGGCCGACGGAATGGGCGGGCATTTAGCGGGCGAAGTAGCAAGTAAGATGGCAGTTGATATTACAAGCGAAGAATATTTTAAGGCGACAAATAATAGTAAAACGGAAAAGATCCTGGCAAAATCGTTTAGTGTAAGTAATAAAAAAATATTTCAACTGGCTTCATCAAATGATCAGTATAAGGGAATGGGTACAACCAATACTGCGCTCGTGATTTTAGGTCAGTCAATTTATTATGCGCATGTAGGCGATAGTCGTGCATATCTGTATAAAAACAGCTTGCTTACAAGGATCACGGAAGATCATACTTTTGTGCAACAGCTGGTAAATGCCGGTGATATTACGGCTGCAGAAGCTGATACTCATCCTCAAAGAAATATACTTACCAATGCAATGGGCACAAAGGAAGACGTTCGGATTGATACCGGGAAATGTATAGCTTCCTTCGAGCCAGGAGACCGGGTGCTATTATGCTCAGATGGATTATATGATTACCTGCAAGACAATGAAATAGCAGCAGTAATGGGATATAAATCTATGCTGGAAGCCGCTGAATATTTTATTGCAGAAGCTAAAAGAAGAGGTGGTGCGGATAATATTACCGTCATTTTGGCTGAAATGGAAAATGTTCCAAAAGAAACTTCTTTAAAAACAACCAGGGAAGTGTATCTGCCCAAGCTAACAAGAGATGCAGATCTGCCAACTAATACAACGAATTTATGATAGGAGAGCGCATACATAGTTATGAAATAAATGCCCATTTGGGTTCGGGAGGAATGGGAGAGGTGTTCCGGGCCGTCGATACTAACCTGGGGAGGGAAGTGGCGCTAAAAATGCTGCGTCCACAACTAACCGTACAACCTCAGTTTTTGGAAAGATTTAAAAAGGAGGCCAGGATACTGGCGCAATTGCTCCATCCCAATATAGCGGTTATTTATAATTTCATAGAACACGGCGGCAATCATTTTATGGTGATGGAATATGTAAAAGGTCACAGCCTTGACGACCTGCTGAAAAAGTACGAGGTACTTCCTGCCGGTTTTGTGGTGCCTGTTTTTATCCAGGCATTGGAGGGCCTGCAGCATGCCCACCGCAAAAATATTTTTCACCGTGATATTAAACCGGCCAACCTCATGATCACGGAGGATTCCACGTTAAAGCTGATGGATTTTGGGATAGCCAAAGTTTCGGGTGAACAAAAAATGACACAGGTAAACAGGATAGTGGGAACTATCGAATTTATGGCGCCTGAGCTTATTGAAGGAAAGGATGCCTCTTCCGCATCCGATATTTATGCAATGGGAGCCACTTTGTATGAATTGGTATCGGGCAAAATTCCTTTTGAAGGAGATACTGATTTTAATATCATGCAATCTATTTTAAAATCTAAAATAAAACCTCCGGAAAAGCTAAATGCTGCGGTGCCCAAAGCACTTAGCGATATCATTTTAAAAGCAATGAGTCGAAATCCGGAACAACGTTATCCTAACGCGAGGGCATTTCAAATGGCCCTGGTCACCTCCTTCCCCAATTACAAAGAGATAAATGTAGATGCGCTGAGAAAGCCGCAACAAAATGTGAATGCTACCCAGGTCACTCGTAAACCCTCGCCAGCGTCTACCACATTTGTAGACACATCATCTGTGAAAAAAATAGTTGAAACGGTGAAGCCGCTTGTTTCATTACAGTTATACAGGAATAAAATACTATCAAACAAAAAGCTTTCTTTAATAATTGCTTTTTCGTTGCTTGCTGTTATCAGCATATTTGCCATAGTTGCCACAAGAAGTGATAATCCGGATCAGGCAAACATTGCTAAGAATGACAGCACCATACAGGCTATAAAGAGTGCGGGTACAGTAGTTAAGAAAGATCCAGTCGTCACTTCACTACAGGAAAATAATTCACTACCACAACCTGACAATAGAATCCCGGTTACAGATGAATATGGCGATGATAAGAATGAAATACCTATAGCAAATGAAAAGTTGGATAGACGTATAAAAGATTTAAACGCTGTAGCAGATGAAAAGCCAAGGAAGGCTCTTAAAAATGCAAAAGAAACTACGATAGAAAAAACTGTTGATAATAAGGAAACAGAATTACCTCCCGTAATAAAACCAGCGGAGAAAAAAGAAATCTATATAAATTCAGAAGTAACGGTGACCCTGTCACTCATCGGCACTCCAGATATGAACCAGAAGAAGAAAACAGAACAAGCCGTGACCTTTACGGTTATACGGCCTGTATTTTATGAAGGTGTATTAATTATCAGGCAGGGTGCCAGGGCAAGTGGTAGCCTAACGATCGGAAGGGTTAGAACAGATGTGGAAATAAACCGGGTGGAGGGCGCAAACGGAATGAGTATATCATTGAAAACAGAGCGCTCACATGGCAGACGGGATGATATAGAATCGCATAATACCTTTAATGCGATTATTCAAAAAGGTACACGAATGAATTTTTGATGGTGTTGGGTTGGGTTTGGGATTAACGGTGGGAGCTGCGTTTTTTGGGAGATGCCACGGTTCCCTTCCATGAAAAGGTCTACCGTAGGGACACATCTTCAAATTAAGTGCAGGAAAGTTCATGAAAGACTTTATTATTAGGCGATTCAATTTTTTTGTCATTTCAGCGAAGCGCCTCAACCTTCCGGAATAAAAACATCTAACGCGCTTCCCCTGAAATCTCTACAATGGGAGCTATCTCCATCGTAGCGATTTCAGCTCAAAGC
>JBDSBP010000404.1:0-20429 GCA_039921525.1 Chitinophagaceae bacterium
AAAGTATTTTATTTTATACGCGTTACCCGATTACCAAACATCGGATTTTGAAATACTGCCATGCGTTGACACAATAGCAGTATTAAGTATAAACAACCACCAGGTTTTATGCAGAAACGGTTGCGCGGTAACGGTGGTCAACCGCAGCAATATGGAAAGCGATCTGGAGGTTTTGAAGTAGCCCTGTTCCACACATATAATTAATTAGTATACATTGTTAGATATGTGTAAACCAATATTATTACAAAACTGATTTCGTTACTATTTCTGCCTGCACTAAATTAGCAGGATAATTTTTTTTCAATATGACTCGTACAGTAGAAATCCTCCAGGATGTAGTTATAAAATTTGCAGGTGATAGCGGTGATGGTATGCAGCTCACTGGAAGTCAATTTACCAATAGCACAGCATTATTAGGGATAGACCTGGCAACCTTCCCGGATTTTCCGGCTGAAATACGGGCGCCACAGGGTACCCTGCCAGGTGTAAGCGGGTACCAGCTTCGCTTTTCCAGTGAAAAGGTACTTACTCCCGGAGATGATTGTGATGTACTTGTTGCCATGAATGCCGCTGCATTGAAAACTAATTTGAAGAGCTTAAAAAAAGGCGGAAAGGTCATCGTAAATACTGATGGTTTCGATGCTAAAAACCTGCGGCTAGCCAATTACCCGGATGGAGTAAATCCGCTTGATGACGACAGCCTGCAAAATTATGAACTGATAAAGATTGATGTCACGAAAATGACACGGGAAGCCCTAAAGGAATTTGAAATGGGCACCAAGGAAAAAGACCGGGCCAAAAATATGTTTGTACTCGGATTTCTTTATTTTATGTTTGGCCGCAGTATTGAACACACCAGCCAATTTTTGAGAGATAAATTTGGCAAGAAAGACGTAATACTTCAAAGCAATCTAAGGGCTTTACAAGCCGGTTATAATTACGGCGACACTACAGAAACCTTTACTACTACCTATAAGGTTGAAAAAGCAAAGATGGAACCGGGGGTGTATCGTTCCATTATGGGAAACCAGGCTGCTTCTTATGGCCTGATTGCCGCTTCACAAAAAAGTGGTTTACAGTTATACCTGGGATCTTATCCTATAACGCCCGCCTCTGATATTTTACATGAACTGAGTAAACATAAAGCTTTTGGCGTTAAGGTGTTCCAGGCGGAGGATGAGATCGCTGCCATAACTTCGGCTATTGGTGCCAGTTATGGAGGTGCTCTGGGAGTAACCACCACGTCGGGTCCTGGAATGGCTCTGAAAGGCGAAGCAATGGGACTGGCAGTTATGCTTGAAATTCCGTTGTTGATCTGTAACATTCAACGTGGGGGCCCTTCTACAGGTTTGCCTACAAAAACAGAACAAAGTGACCTGTTGCAGGCTTATTATGGCAGAAACGGAGAGTGCCCCATGCCTATCATTTCGGCATCTACACCCAGTGACTGTTTCAGTGCTATATACGAAGCATTTCGCATCGCTGTGCAGCATATGACACCGGTAATATTTCTGAGCGATGGCTTTATTGCTAATGGCGCGGAACCCTGGAAATTTCCTAAATCAGCCGACCTGCCACCAATAGAGGTGAAATTTAAAACCGAGTTGGGTCATAATGAAGAAAACTTTTTGCCTTATTTAAGAGATGAAAAATTAGTGCGTCCCTGGGCCATTCCAGGAACCGCAGGACTAGAGCACCGCATTGGTGGTATCGAGAAGCAAAATATCACCGGCAATGTTAGCTATGATCCTGATAACCACCAGTTGATGGTAAAGATCCGCCAGGAAAAAGTAGATAAAATTGCCGATCACATTCCGGAACAAAAACTAGACAGCGGCCCTGAAAAAGGAAAAATACTGGTATTGGGATGGGGTAGCACTTATGGGGCTATCAAAAGTGCAGCGATACAATTACAGGCTGAAGGACATGCCGTTTCGCATGCTCATCTGCGTTATATAAGACCTTTCCCTAAAAACCTGGGAGATATTTTGAAAAATTTTGAGCAGGTATTAATCCCGGAAATTAATAATGGTCAACTCATCAAAATTATCCGCGACCAATTTTTGGTAGATGCGAAGGGATATAATAAAGTAATGGGTATCCCTATAACAAAGGGAGAGTTGGTGATAAAGTTGAGGGAGATGCTGAGTTAATTGCCCTATGCAGCATTAAAAGTTGTCTGAATCAGCATTCACAGAATTAAAGATTAGCGGGATGTTGGCTGGTGATAATATATGGTTTCTTATAAATAGAACCTGTAGTTGATGCTCAATGGTACTAACTTGATGATTCTGAAAATTCTTTAATCCTGTAAATTCAGATTCATACATCGCTAATATTGCTACTGCATACCTTATTAATATCCACAACAATTTTATAAATAAAATTAAACTGGTCCACAACAGATTTTAATTCCCGCAATGATTTCTTTGTTGGTGTTTCCCATTCCCCCGCCTGCAGTTCTTTCTTTCGGGTTTCCAGAAGCACATTAGCCTGTTCATTTAACATTCGCAAAGAGTCTCTGGAATTTACCATAGGCAAAACAGAATCATGCTGCTTCAAAAGTGCTGTGGCGTTAGTAAAGTAATTACTGATATCCCTGCTTACTTCATTAAATTTTTCTGAACGATATAATGTAGCCCTTGATTGTATATAATAAGATAATGTAGCCGTATGCGATATAAACATGTGGTTTAACACTACAAACTGGTGAATTTTTTCGATCCCTATCTGTTTTCTCTTTGGTTCAGTTAGCATACGGTTAAAAGCATCTGATAAATTGGCGAGAGACACTAACGCATTCTTTCTTGCCACCGGGTGTTGATTTTTAATAACGGGTTCGTGGTGACCAAAAGCCTTTGCCGTAATGTTAAAATAGATGTTGTTATCTTCCAGCATTTGAATCATGTACGTAATAATAGTAGTATGTTCCCAGGTAGGCACCAGGAAAATACTGGCAGCAAAGGCAATGAGGGAACCTATGCCCGTATCAACTACCCTGTCTGTTAAAACAGTTTTAAAATTATCCGGGTATAAAAGGTGAAAGAAGAGAATGATATAGGGAGTCATAAAGAGTACCGCAACGAAATAATGTTTTCTTATAAAAGTATAACTGATGGCCATCAGCAGTATCATGATAACCAGGAGGGCTGTACTGTTTTTGATGAGGAACAAAATCAAAATGCCAATCAACACACCGCAAACAGTTCCTATAAGCCTGTCGGTATTTCTACTTTTTGTGAGACTATAAGCCGGCTTTAGAATAACGATAATAGTAAGCAATATCCAATAACTATGACCTATTTTGAAGAATAATGAAATCAGGTAACCGGCTAGTACGGCAATGCTCACCCGAAGCGAGTGCCTGAATATATTAGATTGGAAGCTGATATTATCAATAAATATTTGCGGAGTAATATCCTGGTGTGAAATAAATTTTTTGTAATCAAGTTCATGCGAAGGGCTTTTGGTTAATTTCCGGTCATATGTTGAATAATGATGCAGGGTTTTTAACCTGTCCGCAATGTCCTCAATGTTTTCCAGTATTCCCCGAAGACTGATAAAACCTTCGATATTTTCGGGCTTCAGAAACGTTTTCCGTAACTGGTTATATTCTTGCGTTGTTTCGAGGATATGTTGAGAAAGTAACTTATTTTCTTCAGAAGCTTCTCCACTCTTAACGGCAATTCCAATATCATCGAGCTCTTTTGCAAGTTCCTCTACAAGAACCTGAAACCTGTTTAAAATTCCGGTTCCATCAAAAAAATTATGCAGGGTGGTATAGTCCTGGTAAGAGGTCATAACACGTTCGAAAAGGTCAACGGCATCGAGATACAACATTATTAATATACGGCCCGTGGGTGTTGATTCTTTTACGATAGCCCGGGTTTTGAAAAGCAATTCACTGATAAGGTTTTGTTTTTCCTGAACTATTATTTGTTGTTGAAGCAATCCTTTGTAAGTGTTATTATAATCTGATTTATTATTGTAAAAGGAGGCCCTGGTGTGAAAATAATCGGCAATACTTTCAATAAAATCTCCCAGCGCCTGCTGCGCCAGTTTATATGGCCGTACGCTATACAATAATAAACTGAACAACATATACCAGGTGCCTCCTGCCACCAGGTATAGGGCATTCCAAACAATTTCCCATCCTTCCCGTTTATGATCGATACTCAATATCATTACAAGCAGGGCCGCCAGACCGATAGAACTGGCGCGTGTACCAAATACACCAAGCATTGAAAAAAAAAAGCAAAAAACAAAGAGTATGATGCCTAATAACAGGGTTGAATGCGAAGTAAAACCGACAGCGAGTGAAACCAGCAACAAGGCAGCAATACAAACTATCATACCGGTGCGTCGGTGATGTATGGGGCCTGCATTGTCTGTTCCGCTAACGCACAGCGCACCCACACTTAATACCAATCCAACCGCCAGCAAATCGAATTGGCCCATAACTAAAGCCGGTAACAGAATACCAGACGTCATGCGTATACCTTCACTCAAGTAATGGCTGTTTACAAAGCTTTTATATGATTTTACATAGTCCATTCGATCAATTAAAGATACGGCTTTCAGCCGTCAGCTTTCAGCTATCAGCGATGAACCAATAGTGTTTTTAAATTTTTATTGTAACATAGAGTATTATCGCGGAACTGAAAATTTAAAAATAAATTCATTTAAATTCATCTTAATGGTTTACCCCATGCTGACAGTTGATAGCTGATGGCTGAAAGCCGATGCTTTGGCATTAAATGCGCTATAAAAGTATAACCATGTACGCTGCCTCGAAATATTCTTATTAATTTTGCAGCTTATGAAATATATTCTTCACTATACTTTATTGATTTTAATAACTGCGTTTGCGGTTATCAGCTCTTGCGGAAACAACCACAATAATAATCAACCCACTGAATCAATGAAGGATAGCTCTATCGCCACCAAAGCGAGCTACGACCTTGAAAAGGTTGAGCGCTGCGAAATGAAAAAAAAGTTAAAAGAAATTTCCGGTCTCCATTATGTGAATGATGATTTATTTGTAGCCATCCAGGATGAGTCAGGAATAATATTCACCGTTCGTTATTCAAACTGCGATATTACAGATGAATTTCGTTTTGCCGGTAAAGGCGATTATGAAGATATTGCGCTGGATAACGATTTTTATTATGTCCTGGAAAGCACGGGCAAAATTTTTAAAGTACCAAGAAAAGGGGATACCTCCGGGACAAAAACGTATGAAATTCCGTTTAAAAAACGTATGGAATTCGAATCTATTTACCTGGATCCATCGGGTGAAAACCTGGTTATGGTTTGTAAAAATTGTCACGGCAAGAAAAATAATTTGATGAAGTATGCATATGCGTTCAATATTAAAAAAGAAGCATTTGCCGATGAGCCAATATTTAGCCTCGATCTGGGTGACAAGGATTTAAAACCATCTGCTACGGCGATTAATCCCGTCGAAAAAAAATTATATGTTCTTTGTTCTGTAGGCAAGAGCCTGGTGGTATGTGATCTGAATGGGAAAAGAGAGCAGGTCATGCCATTAAACCCTATGATTTATAAACAACCTGAAGGAATTGCTTTTACTCCAAATGGGGATATGTACATTTCTAATGAGGCAACTGATGATAAAGGAAACATTTTGAAAATTGCATATAAATAGTTTAAGGTTCAACGTTTAAAGTATAAAGATGCTAGATTGAAATCGTCTTAAGCTAACGCTGGCTATCCTGTCACAGGCAGTTGGTAATTTGTTACATGTATCGGATAAACTTCTTCTTTCTTTTCCATATTTATGGAAACCCGAAGGGCTTTCAGTCCCCGTACTCCCGGCAAGTCTTCAAGATCATAATATTCGATGACCCCTTCCAGCAACCCCTCATTTTGCAAAAATTCAATGTATGAAGTATACTCCTGTGCCTCCTTATTTTGCGCAAAAACGATAGCGATTTTACCTGGTTGGGTTAATCGTTCGCTGGAGCCCATGATTTTTATTTTATCAATTCTTTTTTTAATTATTTCGTAATGCATATTATAAGCTCCATCCACGTCAAACTTTCTTTCGGCCTTTTTAAAACTAATCGATAAAGGTTTATTGTGCGCTAAAATAAGCTGCGTTGTATCCAGGGGAATCTTCATAGATCCCTGTAATCTTCTAACTTTTTGCGCGGCTTTCACCAGGGTAGTTAGTTGCCACAACTTCAGGTTCTTTAAATAAAACTGGTCGAACGGTTTACCAGGGGTTATTGACTGCCCTATGTAGATATTAAAATCGACTCCGTCAGTAACAAAATACTCAAAATAATGAGCATATATTTTCTGCACCTTAATTTGTTCGTGGGTAATAAATTTTACCAATTCATTATTGATCATGGCTATGCTTTCTTCAAAGGCGGTGCATTGCCTCGACATCTTGCGCGTACTTGTATTTAATGATAAAAAATAATTTTCAATATCTACCTGTATGGCCGGTATTGCTATTTTAAGGTGGTGAAATAAATCAGCAATCTCTTCATCCAGGAAACTTTGTATGGCCATTTCGTCTCCCGGAAATAAAACTACAGAAGCAATGTTTATATATTTCTCTATACGAAAGCTTATTTCCTGTAGTGAAAAAAGGTATAGTTCCCGTTTAGATTTTCGGATGATGGCATCCGCAAGTAGTAATTGATCAAATAGATCCTTTTGCAAAGCAATACTTCGTTCTACAGAGGAGTTACGCACATCAATGGCCCCATATAAAGGATATACATTTTCGAAAACTATACTTTCAATTTTACATTCCTGGTGATTGTTTTTTTGAATGATAAAATTGCGGGCAGTTTCTG
Organism: Chitinophagaceae bacterium; assembly: GCA_039921525.1. Lineage (GTDB taxonomy): Bacteria > Bacteroidota > Bacteroidia > Chitinophagales > Chitinophagaceae > JADCRZ01. The sequence goes on from JBDSBP010000404.1 coordinate 6,834, forward strand.
TAAATTTCCAGTTAACCGAAGACTGAACAGCAGTGAATTGCTCTTTTATGATCTTGTCTACTTCATCATCCATTTTTTCGGATTGTTTTCCCAATGCCAATTCAAGCAATGGAATCACCTGCTCTAATTTCAAAATATGATACTGTTTTATTCTCTCAGGTGTTTCCGAAACAATGGACAAAACCCCCATCAGTTCCTTCCCTGACCTTAATGGATACATTATTAAACTTTTAATACCTCCATCTGCATACGATTGCAAAAAAGGATATTGTCTCAATAATAAATCAGAGGTACCCTGTATTATAAAAGACGACCGCTCTTCAAATATCCTTTTAATATACAGCCATTCATTGGAGTCATCTTCAATCAAATAGGATGGTTGCAATAAAAACGTATGCTGATTTAAAACGGGTATTTTATCACCCTGGGTATTTTTTCTAACCCTGGATGTTATACAGATTTTAACATCGGGTATTTCTATCAGTTTTCGCACCTGCTCCTGGATAGTCTCGAATGATTTGACGTCACCAAAACAAGGCATTACAAGCAAGGTATTCTTGATTTTATTAATAGATTCCCGCACCGTTACATCTCTTAATTTAATAATCAGCACACCTTCAAAAGCAAAAAGGCATAAAGGCAATTGCTCTGTGAAAAATGCATCGTTCGTCTTCTGCCTGAAAAGCTTAGAAAGAAGTGCCGGATCTATTTCTGGTAATTTTCCTATAAGCTTAACTTCTATGAATTCGGCTACCAGATCAATTTCCAGGAGCTTTTCAATACCAGAAGCCGGGTCTACTACCGGATGTACAAACGTATTATTGTGAAGTTCCTCCAGTCCATAAAAATTATTCAGGATTAATTGATAGGCCATTTCCAATTGGGCTTCAAAAAAGTTGGTTCGTCCTTCATCCTTTATAAAGGGATGATTACTATCACCCGTTAAGAAAAAATTTGGAAGCCTGGACGATGAATATACTGTTGATGATGAAAGGGGTGCCGCCACAGCATAAAAGTCTATACCATTCTCCTTTGATTTAGGATAGACTAAGTTCATCATACTTCCAATCAATTCAGCATTTTTGTTGACTATATCAAGATCTTCGATAGGTAAAGTCAGTTCTGGTGTTAAAGCAATTTTCTGCATCAAATCATTAAGATGTTTTTCAGAAGTACCATTTTGTTTTGCTTGCCTTTCCTGCAGATATTTAATAATAGGGCTGAAGGAAAGATGGGAAGACAAAAGTGGCGATTGTCCACAGACGATAAGGGTTTTCTCCATAAAAAGGTTTTATAGACAGGATAGGATTTCTATATAACCTAACGTGATTTAAAGATTATCATTTTACTAATATCGGCACTTAACAAAAAAAAATTATACCCATTAAGTGTTAACACCTACTATGCACCTTCAATGTTAAAAAGCGAAAAGAAATGAGTCACATACCTTGTCTGAAATTTAACTCCACAGTCTGTGAACTTTAATTATTAGGATAATATGCCAAATTAATCAAGTAACATCAACGCTTTTGTCTTCCCAGGATGAACCCTATTTTTATGATCCCGGAAAAATAAGCATCATTGTTTTTATTATTACCCCTTATATCTCCCGGAATTCTGTTGAATGAAGGATCCCTGTTTAATCGCCGGTCAGCCAACTTTGCGGCCAAATTTGCTTTGGCATCCGTAAAATAATGTTTGAACAGGGCTGGATCAATATAGTTTGTGCTCACATCATCCAGGTAGTCTGTCCAAAGCTTTCGATATTGTATTTCAATATGAAAAATGAGGATGGGAGAAACTTCGTATTTTATTCCCAGTCCAACAGGCATGTTAAGTTGTGTTAGTTTATATGCTTTTCTACCGGGATATTCTGCAAATCCCTGGCCTTCCGTATGCAAGTCGGAGATATTCAGCCAGGTATTGTTATAGAATGTTTCCGGACGAAAACTAAACGATCCTATTCCGGCAAAAATATAGAGGTTAATCAGGGGCATGGTTTCCCTATCCGGTTTAATAATTAAAAAAGGATAGCATTCAATAGAAAAAGCTAACTCCCGAATGTTGGTTCTAAAATTAAGGTGCCGCATAAAACGGGCATGCGCTTCAGATCGATCGTTTATCAAAACCTGGTCACTTGCTTTTACCTGGCCAAAGGAAAGTTCTAGTCTGGCTCCAATAATATTTCTATAATTTGCTCCGGCATACAGACTGCCGCAGGGTTGGGTGGTGCTCCAGTTTATATCTTTTATAAATTTTCCGCCTGTTCCTTTTTTGCCGCCCAGGTCGGTAAGGCAGTTCATGCCCCCCAAAGAAAGGCCAAACTCCCAGGTCAGGGCAGATTCAAGGTAATCTTCATTATAAAAATAATACTGGCTAATTGCGGGCGTTTGTATAAAACAGGCTATAATATAGGCCGTGCTGCATAAAATAAATTTTCTCATCGTAACTTTTCTAATAGTCAAGTTACTGGGAGTTGAAAGAGATCAGCAGGGTGAAAAAGCCCTACTTTAGGCCGGTTTTAGCGTCATTTGTAGGGATGTCATCGATTCCATATCTATACTCTGTTGACTTTGGTAATTAACAATCAATCAGCTAACGGATATTGTGATTTTATTGGAGTAGGCCCCTTATAAAATTTCAATGTATTCTGATAGAATTTGCAGACAGGTCTCAGTCCACATTCCTCGCATTTAGGATTTCTGGCAAGGCAAACATAACGACCATGTAAAATGAGCCAGTGATGCATTTTATGAATAAGTTCCCTGGGTGTAAATCTGATGAGTTGGTGTTCGGTAGCAAGGGGAGTTTTGGCATTTATGGTTAAGCCAATCCTGGCAGAGACTCGAAATACATGTGTATCCACCGCCATATTAGGTTGTTGGTCGATTACGGAGGTGATTACATTCGCCGTTTTTCTTCCAACACCAGGAAGCAACATCAACTCATCTAATGTCATTGGAATTTTCCCATTGAATTTTTCCACCAGCATTTTTGCCATACCCAGGAGGTGCCGGGTTTTGTTGCCAGGGTAAGAGATGCTTTTGATTATTGAAAACAGGTCTTCGTAATCAGCGTTGGCTAAGTTTTGCGGATCAGGATATTTTTCGAAAATAGCGGGGGTGGTGAGATTAACTCTTTTGTCAGTACATTGAGCAGAGAGGATAACGGCCACTAAAAGCTGAAACGGGTTATCATATATAAGTTCCGTTTCAGCATTCGGGCGGTGTAGCTGAAAATAATCTATTACAAATAAAAAACGTTCTTTTCGTGTCATTTGAAATCAGCGAAACTCAATGCACGAAATTAAACGAAATGAGGATGGGACTCATTAAAAAATTAAGCCGATTCAACCATAGTTTCACGGGCATAATTCAATACCTGTAGAATCACTTCTACCCTGGGGGATTCAATTACCGAATTCAGGCTATCTACCGATAACCTTATTACATCAAATTTTTCCCGAAGTGCCCAGTTTTCCGATAAAGCCTTTTCAATAGCGATAGATTCTTGTGTTGAAGTTTCTTTGTACAAATATTGCAAAAGATCCTCTGGTGTGTAGAGTGTCATAGGCAACTATCATTTATATCCATTTAAAATTTCCCGAAAATGTCCTGTTTTCGGAACGTCCATAGTGAAAACGGGTGCGATTAGCCAGATATTGTATTGTAAAAAAAATAACTGGTAATTAAGTACTTTTACCGTTTAATTGTTTTTACTTACTCTCGTATAAATACTAATTTCGATTTACGGGGAGGGCTATAACGGTGATGGAAAGTTAATAGAAATTTATTAAATACCAATTACCGTTCAGCTTCTTAATTGCATTATTTAACAGTTATTACGAAAAGGTCTTCATTATCCCTTTTCATAAAGTATTTTTCCCGGGCATATTTTTCTATAGTGGCTGTATTTAATTTGAGCTGTTTGAGTTCGATTCGGGTATTAGAAATCTGTTCCTCATAATGGGTTTTACTTTGTTGAAGCAGCTTTAGCTCATGAGTATGCCTGAAGTGCGTGGTAATGATATCCCGATCATCGAAAAAGAACATCCATACCGCGAAACCTGCGAGAGTAAGCAGGTACTTGCTTTTAAGGAATGAAAAAAAGTTCATAGGCTCTAATGTTTGAGAGTTCGGAAGCTTTGTTGTTCGAAGTTAGTTTGAAAGTTTGATAGCGTAAACCTCCAAACTTTTAAACTAACGAACTCCTAACCCTATTTATTTCCCAAACTTTATTTTTCCCGAAGGATATACTGCATTGCTGCCTAGTTGTTCCTCAATTCTTATTAACTGGTTATACTTGGCTATCCTGTCGGTACGGCTTGCAGAGCCGGTTTTTATCTGGCCGCAATTAAGCGCTACCGCCAGATCTGCTATAGTAGTATCTTCTGTTTCGCCGCTACGATGGCTCATAATGGTGTTATACCCGTTATGCTGAGCAAGTGTTACTGCATTGATGGTTTCAGTTACAGTACCTATCTGGTTTACTTTTACCAGCAAGCCGTTGGCTACACCTTTATCAATTCCCTGCTGTAACCGGAGCACATTGGTAACAAACAAATCATCCCCCACTAACTGGATCTTGCTTCCCAGGGTATCTGTCATTAGTTTCCATCCATCCCAGTCGTCTTCGGCCATTCCATCTTCAATCGAGATGATAGGATAATTTTTTACCCAGGTTGCCCAAAAATCAACCATTTTTTCAATGGATAATTTTTTGCCATCTGATTTATGAAAATGATATTCCTTGGATTTGTTATCAAACATTTCGCTCACTGCCGGATCCATGGCAATAGATACATCCTTTCCTGCTTTGAAACCGACTGCGTTAATGGCGGCCATTACGGTATCAATAGCTTCTTCATTGCTTTGAATATCCGGTGCAAATCCACCCTCATCTCCTACATTCGTGGAATATCCTTTTTTCTTCAATACTGACTTCAACGCGTGGAAGATCTCTACTCCCCAACGTAAACCCTCACTAAATGATCCGGCGCCAATAGGCATTACCATAAATTCCTGGAAGTCAATTTTATTATCAGCATGGGCACCCCCGTTTAATATGTTCATCATCGGAATGGGTAATGTTCTGGCATTCGTTCCACCGATATACCGAAATAATGGCAAATCAGACTCCAGGGCGGCAGCTTTTGCTGCAGCCATACTTACTGCCAGCATTGCATTAGCACCCAATTTACCTTTATTGGATGTGCCGTCCAACGCTATCATTTCCGCGTCCAGGCCCGCCTGGTCGGCTACTTCCCAGCCCACCAGTTTATCACTGATAGTGGTATTCACATTTTCAACTGCTTTTAACACTCCTTTGCCACCGTACATTTTTTTATCATCATCCCTTAATTCCACGGCTTCATGAATACCTGTACTGGCACCACTTGGTACTGCTGCCCGCCCGAGCGCACCTTCATCTGTAATCACATCTACTTCAACGGTAGGGTTGCCGCGGCTGTCTAAAACCTGTCTAGCATGAATTTCGGAAATGTAGGCCATAATATTTATAAGTTTTCAGTTTAAAGATAAAGGCTATGAGACGAATAGTCTTTATGATTTTTTGCTCTATTCGATCAGGCTGTTAGATTCCTGAAAATGTCTTCCAGGCTTCGGTTTTCGCTTTGCAAAGAAACAATATTCAGGTTATGGCGCAATGCCAGTTCGAACAATTGTTTACGCACTAGTTCCGGATTGGAGGTCTGCAATTTAAAATGAGAAAGCTGAAACTGCTCTACTTTTCCTACGTCAGCCAATCCTTCCAGCAAAGTCATTTCAACAGGTTCCTTGAATTCCACCACTACGGCATGTTGGTGTTTATTCCCTTGTTGGAGATTCACCAGTTTATCATCCGCCACCAGAACTCCTTTGTTAATTATAATCACCCTGTCGCAAATGGCTTCCACTTCCTGCAAAATATGCGAAGAAAATAAAACGGTTTTATCCTGACCAAGATTTCTAATCACTTCTCTAATCTCAATAATCTGGTTAGGATCTAATCCGCTGGTAGGCTCATCAAGGATCAGCACCTCCGGTTCATGAATCAATGCAGCCGCTAAACCTACCCGCTGTTTGTATCCCTTCGAAAGCTGGCCGGTCTTTTTGTTGCTTTCCACCTGCAACCCGGTAATATTGATAACCTCTTCAATTTTCTTCTTCTTATTTTCTATATGATGTATCCTGGCAATAAAGTCAAGATATTCTCTCACATACATTTCATGATACAAAGGATTTGATTCAGGAAGGTAGCCGATTTTTTTTTTAGTTTCTATGGGGTGGTCTTTAACATTTATACCGCACACCACCGCATTACCGGCATCTTGTGATAAATACCCGGTAATTATTTTCATAGTGGTGGATTTGCCCGCACCGTTTGGACCCAGAAAGCCCACGATCTGACCTTTCCCCACCTGGAAAGAAATGTTATTTACAGCTTTCTGATCACCGTAAATTTTTGTAAGCCCGTTTACCTCAATTGACATGTTCGCGAAAATAACCAATCCTCGAGAATTAGTTTAAAGTTTAAGGTTTAAAGTTTAAAATTAGCTTAGCAGTTGGTAGTCTGCAAGTTGGGACCAGCTTTAAACTTTAAACTTTAAACCTTGAACGAACTCTATGTTTTTATCTCGCCGTCATATTCTCCCTTCCAGGCATAGTACCCGAACAGAACCAACCCTACAGCAATAGGTGTAAAGATGGCTATTACGATAATCCAGGGTATAGGTTTATTAATATCTCCCTTGCCAACCGCATTAATATTTCCGATAGCGCTTATTAAAAGGATGATTATAGTAACAGGCCCTAAAAGCATCCATAAAATTCCGAGGTAACGTTTTAATACATTCATATAAACCGGTTTAAAACTTAATCATTAACGTCTGCATCTATCTTATTTGAAAGATACAGTGCCCCAATCACCAGGCATAATGCGGCAACGATAATAGGATACCACAAACCTGAAAGATAAGTAGTACCTGGTACAGTAGTAATAAGAGTTGCTATAAAAGGTACCATGCCGCCGAAGACACCATTTCCAATATGATAGGGTAGTGACATAGAGGTGTAACGGATGCGGGTTGGGAACATTTCCACCAAAAAAGCGGCCACGGGTCCGTACACCATGGTTACAAACAAAACCATTACGGCAATAAGTGCAATCATTTTCCAGCGTCCTGAATCTCCCAGCACCATTTCCCTGGTTATAACGGGAGCAGTTTTTTCACCATTAGCCAGCAATTTCTGTTTGCTGATTTCCCTAAACGCGCTTCCATCTTCGTATTGGGTAGCCGTTATGCTGGTTGACATAAAATCTGCCGCAGATCCTTCAACTTTTTTATGCTCTATAACTTTAGAAGGCGCACTCATTACCGTTTTCAAGGCCGGATCGGCTATCTCATGAAGTTGCTCAAAAATGGGCCTGTAAAATACTATGCCCAGCAACATACCAACCATCATAATATTTTTTCTTCCCCACCTGTCTGACAAACTACCGAAAATTACGAAGAATGGAGTAGCGAACACCAATGCAATCAATATAATGCTGTTAGCTTGCTCATATTCAATCAAACATTTAGTAAGTATAAAATTTTGCGCGTAAAACTGGCTGGTATACCAGATTACTCCCTGACCCATAGTGGCGCCAAATAATGCCAGCAATACCATCTTGAAATTTTCTTTCTTGCCAAAGCTCTCTTTCAACGGATTTTTAGATGTTTTGCCTTCTGTTTTCAACTTGGCAAAAACAGGTGATTCCTTCATCTTTAACCGTATGAAAATAGAAACAACCACCAAAACGATGGAAAGCAAAAAAGGGTATCGCCAGCCATTACCCGAAGTAAATTCTTCTACTCCTACCAACCGCCTGATGGAAAGTATAACGATCAGCGATAGAAATAAACCCAGCGTTGCCGTTGTTTGAATAAAACTGGTATAATAACCTCGACGGTTTACCGGGGCATGTTCTGCAACATAGGTAGCAGCTCCTCCATATTCCCCACCGAGCGCCAGGCCCTGTAATAAACGTAATATTAACACCAGAAACGGCGCCCAGCCACCGATAGTTACATAACCCGGTACACATCCGATGAGGAAGGTAGAACCTCCCATTAATACCAGCGTCAAAAGAAATGTATATTTTCTTCCAATGATATCACCGAGCCTGCCAAAAACCAGTGCGCCGAAGGGGCGTACTATGAATCCCGCTGCAAAAGTCGCGAGAGTAGATAATAATGCGGCAGTTGGATTTTCTGCCGGAAAAAATTTCTGCGCAATGATGGTTGAAAGACTACCGAATATATAGAAATCGTACCATTCTATTAATGTTCCAACAGAAGAGGCAGTAATTACTTTCCAGATCCCTTTGGTTGATTGCATGGTTAATAATGGAATATTCGATGAATGTAATTATTTTTAAACTCTGAAGAAAAATTTTTTCATCGTTGCCAAATAGAAAAACATGTCATATCCTTACCAGATAACAACTCTTGAAGAATATCATACCGCTTATAAAGAAAGCGTTGAAGACCCGGAAAAATTCTGGGCGGATGTTGCAAAGGAATTTTATTGGAAAAAAAAGTGGGACAAAGTATTGGAATGGAATTTCTCCGAACCGCGCATAAAATGGTTTGAAGGGGGAAAACTGAATATTACTGAAAATTGCCTGGACAGGCACCTGGAGAAATTAGGCAACACCCCGGCCATAATATGGGAGCCTAACAATCCGGAAGAGCATCATAGGGTTCTCACTTACAGAAATCTGTATGATAAGGTTAACCAGTTTGCCAATGTACTAAAGAATAATAAGGTTCAAAAAGGCGACCGTGTTTGTCTTTATATGGGTATGATACCCGAACTCGCTATTGCTGTGCTGGCTTGTGCAAGAATAGGGGCCATTCACTCGGTAGTATTCGGAGGGTTTTCTGCCCAAAGTATTGCAGACAGGTTGTTGGATGCCAAAGCCGAGTTTGTGATTACCTGTGATGGCGCTTTTCGCGGCAATAAAGATATTCCGTTAAAATCGGTTATTGATGACGCTTTAATTGCATGCCCTTTTGTAAAAAAAGTTATTGTCTGTACCCGTACCCGAACGCCTGTGAGCATGATAAAAGGAAGAGACGTATGGTGGGAGGATGAAATCAAAATTGTAGAAACGCACGGTAACCCTTATTGCCCGGCTGAGGAGATGGATGCGGAAGACATGTTGTTTATTTTGTATACTTCTGGCTCTACCGGCAAACCAAAAGGTGTTGTGCACACGATTGCCGGATATATGGTATGGGCCAATTATACTTTCGTAAACACTTTTCAATACAAACCTGGCGACATTCATTTTTGCACGGCAGATATCGGCTGGATCACCGGCCATAGTTATATTGTTTATGGCCCTCTTTCTGCAGGCGCTACCACGCTCATCTTTGAAGGAATACCTACCTGGCCGGATGCCGGAAGATTTTGGGATATTATTGATAAGTTTAAAGTTAACATTTTATATACCGCGCCTACTGCCATTCGTTCGCTGATGGGCTTCGGCCTGGAACCGGTACAAGGCAAATCGCTAGCCAGTATTAGGGTACTGGGCACCGTTGGCGAACCCATCAATGTAGAGGCCTGGCATTGGTATAAAGATAATATTGGAAAAGGCAACTGCCCGGTAGTAGATACCTGGTGGCAAACCGAAACAGGAGGTATTCTAATTTCTAACCTGGCAGGAGTGACGCCTGAAATTCCCTCTTATGCAACTTTACCGCTACCGGGCATTCAGCCAATGCTGGTTGATGAAAGTGGCGAAGAACTTACCGGCAATGGTGTCAGCGGAAATCTGTGTATCTCCCATCCCTGGCCGGGTATTTTACGAACCACTTATGGTGATCATGCCCGGTGCAAGACAAATTATTTCGCCACGTATGAAAACCTTTATTTTACAGGCGATGGCGCGTTGCGCGATGAAAATGGCAACTACCGCATAACGGGCCGGGTAGATGATGTTTTAAATGTAAGCGGCCATCGCATAGGAACAGCCGAAGTGGAAAATGCTATAAACATGCATGCCGGTGTGGTAGAAAGCGCCGTAGTAGGTTATCCACATGATATTAAAGGACAAGGTATTTATGCCTATGTAATATCCAATAGCTCACATGGCGATGTAGAATTAAGAAAAAAAGATATTGTTGCAACAGTTAGCCGCATTATTGGCCCCATTGCAAAACCAGATAAAATTCAATTTGTGACCGGCCTTCCTAAGACTAGAAGCGGCAAAATCATGAGAAGAATATTGAGGAAAATTGCTGAAGGTGAGTTAAACAGCCTCGGCGATACCTCCACTTTACTGGATCCCTCGGTAGTAGATGATATTAAAACAGGACGTTTATAAAAAAAATCCACGGATGATCCGTGGATTTTTTTAGAGATTTTTGATTTGGTACTTGGCACCAGTACTCTTTCTGAGAAACCGACATAGTTCTTCATCCTCAGGAGATCGTAAATATTTTCAAAGGCACAGTGCAAGAGTTACTTATCCCAATACGAAATTTTCTGCTTTATGGTTGTGTTTAAAAAAATGACTTGAAACTTAACTATTCAGATCATTTCAATAATCCTTCTTCGCTTTTCCTTCAGTTGTTTAATAATGGCGGGATTTTTATGCTGTAGTTTATCAAGTCTCTTTACCTGAATATAATCATTATAACATTGAAGGTAATGCTGGGCAAAAATGCCGCCTGAAATAGTAATTAGTACGATACAAATAGCATAAGGCCAGCCGGGGCCTATGAAACTTAAAAACAAAGCCAGTAGCCATACCAGGTAAAAAAAGGCGGCACATGAAACAAATATCCAAGAATAAAAATCAAGCCTGTATACCCTGGTATCTGTAATTTTTTTGGCAACTTTAATAGGCAAACAGTTTAATAAATATCCCAAAATGAAAAAGGGCGATCCGACAAACAGCATCAGTTTTTTACAGCATGAGAATTTGAATAAGGGCGAAAGTGCTTTATCCCGAATATTATACAACTGCAGCATTTCAAAATAATCTTTATTATTTTTTTGCAGGTCTGATTGCTCAAATGATAATAACTCATCAATATTACTGCAGATGAATTTTTCCTCTTCCAGTCTTTTTCGGGTTCCCTGCATCCATTGGCGCGTAAAAAAAGAATAATCATTCCTTTTTATTCTAAGACAATTTTCTACAAGGTCATATTTTGCCGCATCCTTAACAAACAATGCATTTTTTTGAATGGCAGCATAACTATCTTTTGTGATGTGCAATAAAGTCGCTGCTTCGTTCAACAGGTATTCTTCCTTATAATCATTTAACAACAGAGGAGTTCCAAAATGGATCATTACATCTGCCTGGCAGGCGAAAGGATGTGAATAATTAATGCCTGTGGGAATTACCGGGATATTATTCTGAAAATTATCTCGTACGGCCCATTGAAACGCAAGCCGGAATACCCCTTTTCTTAACGGCATGATCCTCCTTTCTATATGGCTGATTCCTTCAGGAAAGAATACTACAATACCGCCATTCGCCAATATTTGTTCTGCCTTTGAATAACTGTCTTTGTTAGAAGATAATGTATTTCTTCCGGCTTCATGATTGCTAATAGGTATCATGTTTAAAGCATTCAGTATTTTGCTAAACAGTTTACCTGAGAATACATCTGCCCGTGTAAAAAAATGAACCGGCCGTTCGATCAATACTCCCAGAAGAGCCGCGTCCATTAATGAAGACGTATGATTGGCAATGATAATAGCAGGCCCCTCTTTGGCAATAGTCTCCAGGCCTGTAACGTACACTCTTCGATAAAAAAACCGAAGCGCGGTAGTCATAATTAATTTGACAATTCCATACAACATTAGGGGAGACATTTAACAAGGTATACAGAGAGCGAATGTTAGCTACAGCAACCATTGTACCGTGGAATGTAAATTGTAACAATAAACGGGTTTGTAAGTAAAATCTTCGAAAAGATTCAAATAAATTGATAAGGATTAAGTTTTCAAAACGATGGTTGCAAGGAATGAGAAAAAATATAAACTTCCTGGAGATGTTCATTGGTGTGAAAGAGAAGATTAAATAAACGATTATACTCAACGTTGGATAGTTACTTTGGTGCCGATGGGAATCAGTCGGTATACTTCCATGATTTCTTCCCGTTTCATTGAGATACAACCATTGGTCCAGTTTTGAAAATAATCAACCGCCATTTCGTCCCGGGGCCAGGTGCCATGTATGCCAATGCCGCCACCGATCTTTGCGCCAGCGGGCACAAGTCCCTGTAATTTCCGCTGGTTAAATTTTGAAATGTCTAACGGGGTAGGATAATCCAGCAACAAAATCTTTCCCCATTTTTCATGAGGTCGTTTAGATACTATCCTAAAAGTGCCCTCCGGGGTTTTGCGATCTCCCTCCATCATTTTGTCACCAGGGTTTTTGCTGCCGAAAACAACCGGGTAAGTGCCATACCAGCCATCGTCATCATAAATTTTCAATTCATAATCCGACTTGTCAATAATAATATAGGGTATACCGTTTAGTTCACTATTAAAAAAACGTTTGTTATAAATTCTTTTATTGATTGCTTTGAAAGAAATAAAGCCGAGTGATACTACGAGTACGAACGATACCAATTTACTTTTCATGCTTATTATATTGCAAATATTCCTGTAAACGATGAGCACTTATGAAAAAGTGTTTATACTATTTTCTTTAAGATTTCTTTAATAAGAAAATATTATGCCGGTTCCGTTTAACAAATAGTTACGCTTTGGCAAAGAATTGGCTTTCAGGTGTGAGGTACAGAGTGCCACCGTGCATCTCCGTGAAATAATCAGGTGAATTAAAGCTTAAGTGAAAAACAATTACTAAATTAGTCACTGAGTTGTGGTATGCGCTGCAGCCGTCAAAAAATTAAGTTTTTAGATATTAAATTTTTACATAACCCGGTATAAGAACCGATTGTATTTAAAATAAAGAGCCGTCAGCCATACTGACAGCTCATACCTCATACCTCATACCTGGTTTTGGTTCTACCAATTGCTTAAACGCAGGCCAACGCTGTAGGGAGTTTGATCGAGTCCTTTCTCAAACATGCTTTGGGTAGCCATTGATCCATATACTTTAACGGGGCCAAGTTGTAATTCTGCTATATAGCTTACTTTAAATGGTCGTAGATCAAAATTGTTTTTTGTCTTTTCCTTGCCATTTTCTCCACTTATTAATTTTTGACGCGAAGCGTATAAGTACCCGCCACTAACTCCTACACTTAGTCCGAACATGCTAAAATTATCCTTGCGTGGTGTAAAGTTGAAGTTCAGCATCAGTGGAACAGTAAGGTAATCTGTTGCAAGTTTGTTTTTACTATAATTTATCAGGGGGTCTCTATTTATCACAGTGGGATTTTTTGAGAAGACAATATCTTCCTCATATCTGAAATTATTTAATTCCAGGCCCAGGCCATATTTTAAATTCACCACATGCTTTACTATATTCAATCGTTGCATGACAATCCAGATATTAACATTTATTGATTTACCGTTTCGAAGGTTAAACCAATCTTTATTAGATCCGGGAGCGATCTGTTGC
>JBDSBP010000405.1:0-12187 GCA_039921525.1 Chitinophagaceae bacterium
AAAAAATGCTAAAGTTAGTTTCCTCCTGAAGGCTGATAGCTGAAGGCTGATAGCCAAAGCGTCATTTTAGAGTTGACATAACACTAGTTCAGCGAAGTAAAATATACCGCACCAAACAAATTATTTCAGGTTTTACACAGCATAGTGAGTTTTGCGTTTCCAATAAAAAATACAATTTTACTTTTAAAATGATTTTTTGCCAATAAAAAATAAAGTATGGTTGATAAGAATACATTTGATGCCATTGTAATCGGTTCTGGTATATTCTTCTTTATAAAATTTAGTGGATAAGAAATCTCCTTTTATGGACTGAGGGATGATTGGCTATCAGCTTTCAGCTAACATCTAAAAAACATCTTATCTTGTGTGCTGATTTGCTATAGTTTTACAGCATAGCGCAGCATACTTTACTCATATCAATTATCTATTTTAACAGAACAGTTGCTAATCAGTGTAATAGCGTTTAAACCGAAGGGAATACCTCGCTTTCATATCTCTTCTCACACTATCAGGTAACACCAACCATTTCAGCTACCATGAGAAAAAATGAACCTAAAAAAGACTCCAGAAGACATTTCATTAAAAATGTTTCATTGGCAACAGCCGGTTGGTATATTATTCCACGCAATGTACTAGGCCGCGGATTTGTGGCACCGAGTGACAAAATTACTGTTGCCGGTATTGGTGTTGGCGGCCAGGGTGATGGAGATTTGAGAACTATTGCCAGGTCAGAAAAAGCAAAAATAGGGTTTCTTTGTGATGTTGATGACCGCCGTGTTGCCAGCTCTGTAAAACGTTTCCCGCAGGCAAAATATTACCGCGATTTCAGGGAGATGTTAGACAAAGAACACAAAAGCATCGATGCGGTTACCGTATCAACACCCGATAACACACATGCTGTTGCAGCCATTGCAGCCATGCAACTTGGAAAACATGTATATGTACAGAAACCAATGGCACATGATATTTATGAAACAAGAATGCTTACCGAAGCGGCCAGGAAATACAAAGTAGTCACACAGATGGGGAACCAGGGCGGATCCGGTGATGGTATACGTACTATGAAAGAAATGTATAATGCTGGCTTGATTGGGGACGTTACCAAAATTATGGCATGGACCAACCGCCCTATATGGCCACAAGGCCTTTCTTCTCCTGCAGGAAAATTTGATGTGCCGAAAGAACTTGATTGGGATCTTTGGTTAGGTCCGGCATCAACAATAGCCTATCATCCGGATTACCTTCCATTTAACTGGCGCGGATTTACATCCTTTGGTACCGGGGCACTAGGTGATATGGCCTGCCATATATGGGATCCGGCTTTCCGGATTTTACCCATTGACTATCCTACCGAAGTAGAATGCAGCATGGCCGGAAAATGGACTACCTCAATGACAGAAATCATAACTCCGGAAAGCTTTCCGTCCTCCTCCATTATACATTTTAAATTCCCGGGTAAAAAAGGTAAACCGGATGTAAAATTAATTTGGATGGATGGTGGACTTCTTCCTGAGAGACCAGAAGAACTTGGGGCCAATGAACCCATGGGAGACTGGAACGGCGGGATAATTTTCGAGGGAAGTAAAGGAAAACTGATGGCGGACTGTTATGGTGCCAATCCAAGATTATTGCCGCTTTCGAAAATGAAAGACTTTCAATTACAAAAAACTTTACTGCGGGTTCCTGAAGGGCATTATGTGCAATAGGTAAATGGATGCATAGCGAGATTTGGCAACACAGACCTTAGTTCTTCATTCGATTATGCCGGGTCATTCACTGAATCTGTTTTACTGGGCGCTCTTGCCATCAGGGCTTTCCAGATGAAAACGGCGGATGGTAAAATGCCAGGAAGAAAAAAGTTATTGTGGGATGCAAAAAACATGAAGGTCACTAACCTCGACGAAGCAAATCAGTTTGTAAAACGTGAGTACAGGAATGGCTGGAATACCGGCAAATGGTAACATGTATATGTTTACGGTAAAAGTTACCTGTTTTTAAGCAGGTGGCTATTGCTTATAAAACAAATTACTCTTGTGCCTGTAAGAAAAACGCGTGTTACGTGCAGCTGCCTTTTTGCAATTTAATGGGAATATCTTTATCACAATCCTGTAATAAAACGCAACACCTGCAGCTATCAGGAAATCAATGCGAGACGTAATTTCCTCCATATAGCTGATAGCTGAAGGTTGATAGCCAAAGTATCATTTTAAAGTTGACATAACACTAGTTTGTATTTAAAGAACTTGCAAAAGTATTAGGCAATTATAATTCATTTTCCTTAACGTATATATTTACCCGCAGAGTCCTTCATGAATTTGGGAACTCAAATTCATGAAGGACTCTGCGGGTAAACATGACCTGGGAAATCCGTGATAGAATCAATACAATGGATTCTGGATCAGCTTTTTATTTTTATTCATTTCATCCAGCTTGATAGGAAGAAAATAGAAACTCGGTTTCCATGCCCTCTTGATAACGGTAGGGATAACTGAATAATTAGGCGTAGTAGTAACCTTGTCAGGATTTAGTTTATATAGGATATCAATACCCTGCACATCAGTATATGCCTGTTCAGGGATCATCCAGCGACGCACATCAAAATACCGGTTGTTCTCAAAGGCAAGTTCTATTCGCCTTTCATGCCGGTAGTCATTTACCAGTGCCTGCCCGCTTGAGGTTACAGCAGGCAGTCCCGCTCTCTTCCGCACCATATTGATATAGGTTTTAGCTTCTGCCTCCTGGCCCAGCCCTAAACTTGCTTCGGCATAATTCATTAATATCTCGGTATATCGCATAAAACGCCATGGATTATCCTGCCAGTCGAACTGACCCTGCACACCACGGTTCATGAACTTCATAATATAATACCCTGTATAGGTTCCGTTCCAGTTTTCAATAGGACTCTGCCTGGTATCAAGACCGGGGATAATATCGATCTTGTTGGAAGTTGTGTTCCATTTTTCAAACCTGCCTGTCTGAACAACACCCAGAGGATCACTACCCTGGATATCTACCGGGCGGGGTCTCAGGTAGGCGCCATCATACAAAATGGAAGCGTAGAATCTTGGCTCGCGATTTAAATATGGCTTAACAGACTGAAGCGGGTTGCTCCAGGAAAATTTGCTGCCATCCTTCATTTCATATTCATCTACCAATTGCCCTACCGGTGTATTTCCCCCGTAGCAATGAAATCCATTCGGCGCGTTGTAACGGGCAATATTATTTATACCTGTTTTTGTGAGGTAATATTTTACAAAAATATCTTCCGTGGTTTCGCTTAACAAAAACATGTCACCATAATTTTTAGCGATATCATCCGTGGGTTGCGGATCTGGTTTGTAAAGGCTATATACTCCCAGGTCTATAACAGCTTTTGCGGCGTCTTTTGCGGTCTTCCATAAAGCGGCCCTGTCTCCACCAACAAAACCAACCAGTTCAGGGTGCGCATACCCGGGTGCCCAGGAAGCTGCTGAATTATGTAAATCACTGGCAGCGTCTAAAAGTAATCTTGACTTTAATGATAATGCGGCTCCTTTTGTGGCACGGCCCTTTTGAGCTGCTTTTACCGGCAATGCAGTAGCAGCCTTGTCACATTCTTCGCTGATAAATTTGATACATTCTGCATAAGTATTACGGGTAACGGCATAATCCTCATTAAGTCCGTAGCTTTTTGTAATGATGGGAACACCTCCATAAACCGATACCAGCATCTGGTACAGGTATGCCCTTAAAAAATATACTTCGCCTTTCAAAAGATTTTTTTGTGCGGCAGTAACTGCAGGCGAGGTTTCTATTTTGTCAAAGAAAAGATTACAGGCCCTGATATTTCTGAAAGCATTCTCCCATACATAATTGTCGCTCGTGCCCTCGTTATTATCAAAACCATAAAGCGCGCTCGGACTTATAAGGCTTTGATTGATGGAAACAGTATTGCGATTGAACACAAGCATCGTTTCATCTACATAACTACAGGTGACCATTCTGTCACCGACGAAACCGTCTGGTAGTCCCAGGTAGATATTATTAATAAAAGATTGAATAAGCGATGGATCAGAACCGTTCCATACGGATTGCGCATCGTACTGATCTAAAGGCTTCAATTCCAGGTAACTTTTTTTACAGGAACTGGCATGTACCAGGATCAGCGTTATCGAAAGAATATATATTATTTTTTTCATCGTAAACAGTTTATAGATTAATTGATAAACCAATATTCACAATTCTTTGAACAGGATAGTTTAGTCCGCCCTGGTTGTTATCCTCAGGATCCAGGTCATTAATGCCGGGGGTAAAAGTGAGAAGGTTGAAGCCGCTGGCAAAAACACGGAAGTTTTCAATATTCAATCTTTTAAGAAGATTGGTAGGCAAACTATACCCGAGTTCTACATTCTTAACCCTGACATAATCTGTTTTTTGTACCAGGTAAGTACTTCTCTGGGAGCGGAAGTATTGGTCTATCCGATCGAACATCCTTGGTTTGCTGCCATTGATATTATTGGGAGTCCACCGGTCTTCGAAATCAGACAAAAGATAATTTCCAAAATTGCCGGAAGCCTCAAACCGGAGATAGCGAACAGCACCGGCGGCACCCTGGAACAACACGGAGAAATCAAGTCTCTTGTATTGCAACACTACATTCAGACCACCAGTTAGCGTCGGAATATCGTTCTTATCACTCCTAACCCTGTCATTCGCATCAATCTTTTTATCACCGTTAACATCCTGGAAAATTACATCACCCGGACGGGCACCCGGCCAGTGCGGAACTTTATCCACTGAAGCCTGGTCTTTAAATATTCCCATAGCCTGGTAATAAAGATCATTATCTGGTGCATTAGGATCTGTAGGGATAGGATGGCCCGTTGACTTTTGATATACCGGGGCACCTGGGGATTCATCCCAGAATGTAATGGTATTTTTTGCATAGCCACCATTTACACCAATGGTATACTTCAGGTCACCCGCTTTATCGTTGTAGGATACATCAAAATCAAAACCCCTGTTTTTGACTTTTCCAATATTTTCTCTTGGCAATGTTAGTCCGGTGCTGGTTGGCACAGAAGCACTTCTGACCCACAAGATATTTGAACGGTTGTAATTGAAATAATCAAATGTTACATTCAGTTTATTGTTGAGGAAACCTGCATCAATGCCAACATTTAGCTGCTTGGCAACCTCCCAGGTAACATTTGGATTGGGTATACGGGTTTCCAGTACCGTACGTGCTTCATTGGTAACATCAAACACATAGTTGGTCGCGTTAAAACCATAAGTAGACAGGTACTGGTAAGGATCTATCCGGTCATTACCAGTGGCACCGTATGATGCGCGCAGCTTAACATTGTCTGTTATAGAACTAAGACCTGATTTCCAAAAGTTTTCTTCTGACAATCTCCATCCTACCGACACACCAGGGAAGAAACCATACCTTCCGGCTTCGGGAAAAATGTACGATCCGTCAACCCGCCATACAAATTCTGCGAGGTACTTTTCCTGGAAATTGTAATTGACCCTGCCAAAATAATTCAGTCTCGCATTTTCAGATGCGGTACCACTGTTATTCAAGGCATTGGATCCACCTGCATTCAATTGCGGCAGATCAGTGGAAACAAAATACCTGCGGTATGCACTGAAATTTTCACTACCACCGGTCCTGGTTTCCATTCCTGCCAAAACAGCGATATTATGGTTACCGGCAATAGTGGTCTTATAGTTAATCAAACCATTCACCAGGTAGTCACGATTATCTTCCATGTATTCATTAAGGTTAGGATCATCTATACCTTTTTTACCCCTGACAAGAATGGGGATTTTATTGGCATCATAGGAAAGTCCATCCCATGAATACAGGTACCAGGGTTGTTGAAATATTTTATTAAACCGGATGCCTTTATCATAGGAAGCGTTTCCTGTTAATGAAAGGCCCTTGATCCATGGTATGTTTATATTCAGTTTTAAATTGCTGTTTAAAACGTAATATTTGTTATCTGTGAAACCTGTTTGATTGGTGGCGAGGGCCACAGGATTT
This sequence comes from Chitinophagaceae bacterium, assembly GCA_039921525.1. Classification (GTDB taxonomy): domain Bacteria; phylum Bacteroidota; class Bacteroidia; order Chitinophagales; family Chitinophagaceae; genus JADCRZ01. The sequence goes on from JBDSBP010000405.1 coordinate 6,029, forward strand.
TCACCTCTTTCAACATCGGGGCCAGGCAATCCGTTGGGCCAATACGCTGGCATAATAGGTTTACCCCTTTGCAATGCTCCCAATACGGCAGTTCCACTACCACCGCGACCAGGAAAATTGCTGTTCTCCAAACGACCGACTACATCAAACCCGATAGTGATATTTTTATTTTTAGTAACATCGATGTCGAGATTGGTGCGGAAGTCATATTGGTTATATTTGGTCGCGCTGTTTTTATAATTTGCATCCTGGGTTTTAGCTCCGAGAGAAACAAAATACCTCATATATTCACTTCCACCGGAGATATTGACATTACCCTGCACCTGGGCCGACCAGGGTTTTAGCACAGCATCAAACCAGTCTGTATTGGGATGCCCCCAGGGATCGGAACCATCAGCAAACTTCTGGATATCTTCTGCGGTATATCTTGGTTGAAGGCCCGCGTATCCATCCAATTCATTTAATGCGGTAGCGTACTGTGCGGCATTGGTCATCTTGGGAATTACTGTGGGCTGGTTAAAGCCCCTGCTAACGTTGACCGCTACCTGTGGTTTACCTACTTTGCCGCGTTTTGTGGTAATCAGGATTACCCCATTAGCAGCTTGTGATCCATAAATGGCTGCCGACGCGTCTTTAAGAACGCTAATAGATTCTATACTGTTGGGATCAATTCTATCCAGCGAACGTCCCGGGATACCATCAACAACTACGAGGGCACTGCTATTTCCAAGTGTGTTAGATCCCCTGATCCGAATAGAAGATGCATCATTTCCCGGCTCTCCGCCGCGGGAAACTGCCGTAACACCGGCTAACCGCCCTGATAAGCTATTGCTTACATTTGTAACGGGAGACTTTACGATCTCAGATCCTTTAACGGTAGTAACGGAGCCGGTCAGGGTCTGTTTTTTGGTAGTTCCATACCCAATTACAATCACCTGTGCCATCTCCTCGTTGGAGGATACCAGCTGCACATCCATGGTTGACTTATTACCAGGCTTTAATTCGCGGGGCGTAAAACCAACAGAGCTGAAAGTTAATGTAGCATTAGCATCCGCGTTGATATTGAATGCACCATTTGCATCGGTTTGCGTAGCGATACTTGTGCCCTTTACAGCAACCGTAACCCCGCTTAATGCAGAATCACCGGACATCACCCGCCCGCTTAGCTTTTTCTGTTGTGCCAGCACAACAGTGGAAAAACTTACACAAATAATAAAGAGAACAAATTTTAGACAGGACAAATTCGATCTGAAATTTGTCCGCAGGAAGGAGTTCCTCCCGGATGGCAAGCGAGTTATCATGGCAATTGGTTTTTGTTTACAATATTTAAAATTATCATTCTTTAAAATTCAGCAGGCCAATACATTACCTGTTCCTGGCGCAAGGTTTCTGATCAAGGTTTACCTGTAACTCCCCATCCCCAAGGGCAGGTGCAGGAACGCCGTTTTTTGGTACCGAAACTTTTGCTGTCCAGGCTATCCCATTTAACACCAGTTTGCGAAAATTTTCATTGCCCCAGTTTTTGTGATAATGCCCCCCTGTAAATGCAAAACCTCTCCCGCCATCCGGGCGCTCCGTCACCCAGCACATATGTTGGGGTGTTCCCTGTTCCTTACGCACAAACTCATTGTTATCTCTCGGACCATCTTTCCTCGTTAAAGTAGAAGCCGGTGGTATTGCGGTTAAAATTGGGGTAACCCCTTTCATATCATCGCGAAAGCGCATATGATAATACCATTCATCGCTAACAGTAAAGGGCTTGACACCTTTTGTCACGGGATGTTTGGGGAAAGTTTTATATTCTGCTTCCCAATGTGGGTTGACGGACCAGAAGGTTTCAAAATATCCACCTAACCAGCGTTTAAACTCCGGTCCGCCATTATCTACAGGCACTTCCACAGCATAATGAATACAGGCCAGGCCGATACCTTTTTTCATGAGCGCATCAAGATGCTCCAGGTGCCGTAATGCTAAATGACCTTCTGCTCCATCCATATACAATACAATGGACGCTGCTTTATCAAGCACGGAAGTATCAGTCGGCCACCCCTGGTACACTACCGCTTCAACAAGGTTGCCGATATGTTTATTAAGCTGTGCAGCCAACAGCGTACATCCGGCATTATGTTCATGTTCACCAGGTCCATGACTGCAGGCGCCTGCTATGAAAACGATTCTTCTTTTAGCGAGAATGTTCGTTGGGTTGCTGTAAATAGAATCACCGGGTTTTGGAAGAAAAGCAATACTTATTGCTACTAGAAGTAAAAGAGCAAGGCCATTAACGAACAATACCTTTTTGTTTTTCATATGGTGGTCTGTTGGTTTTTTTCCTGAAGTGCGTTTGAGAGTTTCACGAGTATAGAAACTTGTTGAATGAATTCGGACGGTGGATGATTAGTGATGATAGAATAATTGCACAGGCTCTTATGCGACGACCAAAATGTCAATATTCAAATTAGGGTTTGACCTGTTCTTCATCACCCCTTCTTCTTCAACCCGGCCAAATATTCTATCAAGTCCACCACCTGCTGTTGTTTCATTCCACTCACTAGCCCGGCCGGCATTAACGAATGTTCATAACCCTTCCTGGAAACCAGGTCAGATTTTTTGATTTTAGCCACTGCACCGCCCATCATTTCTACCGTGATATCATCTTTTGTTTCACTGCTTATATAACCAAGAACCTGGTTGCCATCCTTTGTTTTAAAAATGAACCCATCATAACCGAAAGCAATACCCGCATCGGGGTGTAAAACAGCTTCGTACAATCCTTCCTTTGGATACTTAGCCCCTATCTCCGAAAGATCAGGGCCAAACCTTGTACCGGCATTATTAACCTGGTGACACACCGAACAGGTACCATTAAACGCCGCTTTGCCAGTTTCGGCATTCCCGGTAAGCTTTATCAGGCTGGCCACTGACTGTAGAGACTGACTGCCTTCTTCTTTATGATAAAACGCCATGGCTTTTTGTTTGATATCTGCGCGGCGGGACCTTAATAAAATCCGCTCCGCAGTAGTATCGAGTATTGAAGGAACCTTTTTAGCAATCACTAAATTCATAAGCCGCTCTGCACCCGTAAAGCCGTTTGCAAATATGAAAGTTGCTCTCTGCCTTACTGGTAGATCGAACCTGTTATCCATCATTACTGATTGCAGGATGTCTTTTATTTTTGGATCTTCAGACCCACTCATCGCCATAATCAGCGACATGGCAGTAGCCGTATCTGAAAGCATGGCTGACTTTACTTCTTTTTCACCATTGTTGGCAACCAGTAATCTTACCGCAGTTGCTTTAACTTCTCTTTTCGGATCTTTAACCGCCATGTTTAATAATTCCGTATTCTGATTTTTAATCTTGTACCTGCCCAAAAGATCCAGGAACTCCTGTTTTCCTTTTACCAATTCAAGGCTGTTATCTACAGCGGCTGCCAGGTCTTTAGTCATCACCAGTTTTGCGGTGTCTATTTGTAGCAGCGCATAAACATTTATTGCCTTCTGATTGGGGTGGTTGCCTTTTAATAAAGAAAGAAGGATCCTTTGTTTGGAACTATCCGTTTGAAAATCAAATGCACGAAAAAATTTGAGATTTTTTTCAGGATCAATTTTGCTGTCCTGGATTATGCTCGCTAACATGGGCAAGGCCGCTTTGGCCCTGGAGCGCCAGACGATATCTCTGCCCGCCTGCGAGTTCCATTCATTACCGACTTTACTCTGCCAGGCTGCAAAATAACTGTCCCATTGCTTGTCGGCGGCGATACCCAATGCCTCCAGGTACCAGCGATCTTTCACGTCGTATTGTTGTGCCAGTTCAGTCCATAAGGCAGGAGCTTCCGGCGAACTATTGTGCCTGAGCGCTATCAATGCTTCCCGGCGGATCTGTGCCGAAGGATCATGAAGCACCTGTTTTACCATCGGGATGAGATCCATCTTTAATTCACGGGCAGCTTTAAACGCAGCCGTTCGCAGATCTTCATCTTTATCATTTAATGCCTTGTTCACATATTCCTGTCCCTTGCCTGGCAGTTTGGTTAATAACCAGAATGCCCTTGCCCTGAACCGTGGATTTGAGTTATTGGCAAAAACATCCGCCAGTTCTTTTTCTACTCCATCAGATTGTTCATGCAATTTTTGCCAGGCCATGTAACGGGTAGCCAGATTCGGACTTTCCAACGCCTCTATGGCACCGCTGGTAGTAGCTAATGAATAAGCAGGAATTTTATAAGTAGACGCATCCGGCGCGACTCTGAAAATACGTCCTCTGTCAAGATCTCCCACCTGGTGACCGCCAACACCCGGGTCGTACCAGTCGGCAATAAACAGGGAGCCATCGGGGGCTATGCAAACATCGGAGGGACGAAACCAGTTGTCATCAACGCCATCTACGATGTTAATGATCTCAGCGGTATACCCTGCTCCATTCTTTTTTACCGGGTAAGAACGAACCACGTTGTGGCCCGGCTCGCTGTGTATCATCTGGCCCCTAAATTTTTCGGGTAACAGGTTTCCTTCATACACCAGCATGCCGGTTGGAGAGCCCGAGCCTGTTTGCAGTAAATTGGGCACAGTGCCCGGATCATTTAAATGCCAATGCTGCAATGGAATAGAATCTTCCAGGTTAACTCTTCTTGATCTCCAGCCGGCACCTGTCATTTCATCCGTATATCCGTAATTACCATATTCCAGGATATAATTAATACGAACTCCCCTGTTGCCATCATCGTCATTATCCGACTGCCACATATTACCAAAGGCATCAACTGCCACTTCGTAGTTGTTACGGAAATTATTTGCCAGCACTTCGAAATTGCTGCCATCCATATCACACCGGAAGATCATACCCTGGCGATAAGGTTTTCCTTTGCTATTTACACTGTTGCCCTCTTCATCTTTTATTACTTTCCCGTTTTTATCGAGGATGCTATCACCTGCATTACCAAAATTGAAATATAATTTTCCGTCAGGTCCAAATGTAAAGGCATGAATGGCATGGTCATGCTGAACACCACCGATTCCCTGGAACAGGATCTCCTTTTTATCTGCCTTGTCATCACCATCGGTGTCTGTCAGTACAAACACATTCGGACTACAGGATACAATTACTTTGTTGCCTAAAACCGCGATACCCAAAGCCGCATTTATAGAGGTATCCTGGTAAAATACTTTGCTGGTATCCGCTTTCCCATCTCCATTAATATCTTCCAGGATCAGGATTCTATCTCCGATACTCTTTACCGGGTGATCAGGATGAAGATTGATCCGGTAGTTATAACCTTCTGTTATCCATACCCTTCCTTTATGATCAATATCCAGGTTGGTAGGATTAGTCATCATGGGCTCGCTGGCAAAAAGAGAGATATTTAAACCTTCGGCAACTTTTAAACCACTTAAGGCATTTTCTGGCAATCGCTTCTGTTCGTCGGTAAATTTGGTTCTGTCAACATCAATTTTGCGGGCAGGTCCGCCGCAAGCAGCAAGTATTAATAATGTTGCAAGCAATAAATAGTTATGGCTTTTCAGGAAGATTTTCAAGACAATCATTTTAAATATTTTCTAAAGATGTTTCGGGAGAAGCAATAAGGAAATTTTGTTCCGGCTTCCTGTCAAAGATGTGTTTATCAGGGGCGTATGGGCTGCTCTACTGTTTAAAAAAAGAGCTTTATTGTACAAATAATAACGATTTGGAGCAGAAATTCCGATGGTTGCTCTGTGTATCTCCGTACTTCTCCGTGTAACTCTGTGTAATATCTTTTTTACACAGAGTTGCGCAGAGGTTTCACGGAGATACACAGAAACTCTTTGTGATATTTTGGGAAAAGTGCTATTTGTATTATGCCGATTTTCAACTCAATAATGTTTGGTAATATAATATAGGAGAGGTCAGTATTCAGAAAGTAACCCTTTTTTATGCTCTTGCTGGAAAGCAAACGGTGTTTTCCCGAATTCCTTTTTAAAAGATTTTATAAAATAGGACTGGCTCTGTATGCCGACCTTATACATTGTTTCCAATGCGGTTACCTCTTCAGTTGCCAAAATTTTAGCAGCTTTTTTCAGTCGCAGCATGAGGATGAATTCCCCCATGGTTTTCCCGGTTATACTTTTTATTTTCGTGTAAAGATTTGAACGACTTATTCCTACCTGCCGGGTGATCCAGTCGATC